>JAOZKP010000035.1:7592-15332 GCA_029935295.1 bacterium
TTTTTCAATTTGCGCCGGCGGGCACTGCGGCGGAGCCAGGCGATCAGGCCGATAAAAATCACCAGCAGCGGCAGGCCGACCAGGTTGGCCCCTTTAATCAGGCTCCGGCTCTCGGGAGCAATGTCAATCAGCGGATTAAAACGCTGGGCTTTGCTGCGCAGAACTGCGAGATCCTGGCGCCCGTTAAGATAATCAACCATATTCATCAGAAGTTGGGCATTAGGAGTGCTGCCGGCTTCATCGACAATGTTGTTGCGCAAGATATCGGCCGAACCGACAACCAGCAAGCGCCCGGGCTTACCTTTATCAATCCGGTCACCACTGCTTGAGAGCGCCCCCGCATCGGACAACGCGGCCAGAACATTACCCTTTTTCGCACTTTTGTCGGCGTCAAGATTATCTTCCTTGAGCTTATCATTTTCAACATTATCCGCCGATTCAGCAGCCGGTTTTTCCGGCAGCGGTTTACCGCTGAAGTAGCTGGTGAACGATCCTTCCAGCAGATAAGCCAAAGCCTGATTTGCAAACTGTTTGCTGTCTGCCGGCGGCCGCATTTGCATCGGGTTAAGATCGATATGGTTCTTCATCAGCCAGGAACGGCTTGAAGATGAGAAAAGTTCAGCCGCTTTAATACCATTTTCAGCCAGAGCCTTATCCGCAAGCGTTAACGGGGCCGCTTTAATCATTACCAGACCCTTAATATTTTTGATAAACGGATAATCCTTGTTTATATTTTCATTCTTGAGCAGAGGCGCAAAGTATAAAGCCCGCTCACCCCCGCCCTGCTGCTGCGGCATCTGCTGTTTAAAACACTCCTCATCCAGAACATAGGCGGGCCCGACATTAACTCCGTAGTGGGTCAGAAGTTTTTCAAGAC
The DNA here is from genome assembly GCA_029935295.1 of bacterium. Lineage (GTDB taxonomy): Bacteria > Desulfobacterota > Anaeroferrophillalia > Anaeroferrophillales > Tharpellaceae > Tharpella. Next base: position 8,470 of record JAOZKP010000035.1, read on the forward strand.
CGGTGGCGACCGGGGCGTAGGTCGGCCCCATTCCCATCATCATCATATTCTGCTGCGGCATCTGCTCCTTGAAGGGATCGTAGAAGAGGGCCAGGTTATTGCCCTGAAGCAGAAACTGATCAAGAAGATAGAGCTCATAATCGCTGAATTTCTCAGTGGGCCGGGAGATTATCAGGGTTTTAATCCCTGCCAGCGAACTCATTTTATCAAGCGCCACCATCTTCGGAGCATACTCTTTACTCAACAATCCGTAAAAGTGCGAAGCACTGTCAGCCTGGGGCTGGCCCGGCATCGGCCGGGGCGCCATCAGCGGCAGGGTTCCGTGGCCGCTCAAGTAGCCAATCTGCTCATTTATGCCGATAACATCTTCAATTACTGAGTTCAGAATCTCTTTCAGATCGGCAATCGAAGTCAGCGCATACTGCTGTCCGAAAATCGGCACATTAACTACTGAAATAATATCAACATCTTCCCGTTTGTCGGCAAATGATATGGTTATTCCGGCATAACCGTGATCACCGGGGATAGTGGCCCCCTGCTGATTATCGAACGGCTTCCATTTAAGCTCCATAATCTGTTCAGCATCAGCCTTGGCCGCCGCCGGCACATCCTTGCTCGGATCGTAGAAAGTGAACTCAACCTGGTTGTAAAGCTGTTCATTTAAGCTTTGCGCCAGCTCCGCCACTGCCCCGGGCAGAAGATTGATATCTTTAAGATTCATATAGGGGCCGATAGTCTCCAGCGAAGAGGAGAGAAAAAGATTTACTTTCACCTTCTCTTTGAGCGCCAGCAGCCGGCTGATCTTGTTATTCATCCGCTTGATCGCGGTCGTCAGTCGGTATTCAAGCCCTTCAGTCGCAGTGATTGCCGGCATGGTTTCAACCAGATCACCGTGAATCATCACCAGCCCCATATAGGCCTTCTGAAACTTGACCTCATCCTGCTCAATTGCCCGAATCTGAACTGGCTGAATCCCGTAACTTGACGCCAGCTCCTGGGCTTTGGCCGCCGCCGGATCATCACCTGAAGGGTCGAAAAACTGATAGTTAAAATAATTATTTCCGGCCAGGGCATACTCCTGCAGCAGGTCATGGACGTAGCGCTCGACGCCGTTATAGGGTGCCGGAAGATTTGCGGAAAAAAAGATCTTCAGGGTTAACGGCTCGGAAAGCGTGGAAACTACCACTTTACTCGCTGGCGAAAGTGAATAGAGCCGATTGGCAGTCAGATCAAAACGGGTGAAAAGAGTAATCCCCACCAGATTAATCATAACCACCACAACAATATATAGAACCAATTTACCATAGCGACCGAAAAGGCCGCTTTTTTCAATACGATTATCTCTCTTCACGATAAAACTCCTATGCTTTCTCTTGTAACACGAAAGCCGTGCCGTACAGAGCCAGAAAGATTAGACTTAAGAAATAGATCAGATCCCGGGTATCGATAATACCCCGGGCGATATTCTGAAAATGGGCGGTTGAACCTAAATAAGCAAACACCGCCAGCAGACTCTCGGGTACGAAAAAAAGCATCCGGTCAAAAATAGTTAAAACCAGACAGAGGGCCATTCCCAGAATAAAAGCAATAATCTGATTGCGGGTGATTGATGAGGCTAAAAGACCGATTCCGGTATAGGCTCCGGCCAGCAGCAGAGCCCCGCAATAGCCGCCGATAACCGGCCCGAAATCAAGATCTCCCAACAGGGAGACACTGAAAGCGTAGGCTAAAGTCGGCAGCAGCATCAACGCGATAAAAGCTAAGGCGGCAAGAAATTTACCGATGACAATTCCGCTGCTGGAAACCGGCAGGGTTGCCAGCAGCTCAAATGAGCCGGTATTTAGCTCTTCCGAGAAGAGCCGCATAGTAACTGCCGGAATAATGAAAGTGAAAATCAGCGGCAGCTGCGTGAAGAAGGTCCGCAACTCGGCCTGATTGTAGAGAAAGAACGTGGAGAAGAAAAACCAGCCCGAAAGCAGCAGGAACATGGTGATCACAATATAGGCGATCGGGGAAAAGAAAAAACCTTTAAGTTCTTTTTTAAAAACGGTCAGCGCGGCACTCATCAGCTCACCTCCTGTGTCAACTGGGCAAATATATTTTCCAGACTCTCACTGCGCCGATGAAAATCGACCAGGTTCCAGCCCTGCTCCCGGATTATCTGATAAAGAGCCGGTCGAATATCATCTTCACGGCGACTGAATACGGCCAACTGCACAAGATCGTCGGCGACCAGTTCAGTTTCAAGATCAGCCATACTTTCGACCTTCTCAACCCCGGCAAGTTTACTAAATTCAGAGATCACCTGAACCGAACTCGGGTGCTGGAGAACCACGTCAACTACCGCGCTGCTGCCATACTCCTGCAGCAGGGTTGCGGTCGGCCCGTCAGCAACAACTGCACCCTGATTAATAATCACAACCCGGTCACAGGTAGCCTCAGCTTCACTCAAAATATGGGTCGAAAAAACCACAGTTTTCTCACGCCCAATCTCTTTAATCAGCTGCCGGATTTCAACAATCTGATTCGGATCAAGCCCGGAAGTCGGTTCATCCAGAACCAAAATCTCGGGATTGCCCATCATCGCATGTGCGAGACCGACGCGCTGTTTATAACCTTTGGAAAGTTCATGCACGGCTTTGGAGATAACCTCTTTCAAACCGCACAACTCCACCATCTCAACAATACGCTGCGACTTGGCCGGACCGACAAGACCCCGCATTGCCGCAACGTAATCCAAGTAATCATAAACCAGCATATCGTCATAAAGCGGAGCTGATTCCGGCAGATAACCGATCATGCCTTTAATTTTAAGAGAGTCATCAACAACATTCAGACCGGAAACAGAAATATTCCCGAACGAAGGTTTAAGATAACCCGTCAAAATTCGCATGGTCGTTGTTTTGCCGGCCCCGTTGGGCCCTAAAAGACCCAAGATCTCACCTTTATTGATGGTAAAATCAAGCCCTTTAAGAGCCTGAAAATCACCATAAAATTTTTGTAAACCCTGTATTTCAATCACAGCAACTCACTCCTGTCATACAACAATTGTAAAATAAGTTATAATTTCACTATGACACTGACAAACCAAACAAGTCGAGGCCCCCGAAAGAGAAACCGGAAACCTCGTCCAAACGCGCCTGTACCACAACAACTTCTATATCAAGAAAAGCAAACAGATTTTAATCGTATCGTTATAAAAGTCAAGCTCATTCCACAAGAAAGAGAGGAAATTATATTTTTTTAACTGATTTTTAATTTAAAATGCGGTCACTGTTTCACATAAATCGTTCCGTCAAAATAGTATTCCCCCCAATAGGTTCTACCATTTTCAATATGCACCTGATAGGTGAGCGTGTCGGAACTGCCATCCTGCGATCTGTAAAAAATCGTGCCGGATTGCGGAGTACCTTTAGCCCGCCAGGTACCCCGATTACTGTTGGAACCGGCAGTGCCCCAGTTGGTCTCGCCGGCGGTACTGTTGCCGGCGGCATAATCACTGTAATATGAATACTGCCCGTTACCGGCCAGAGTAATTATAGTATTGCCACTTGAGCGGATATCTTTCCACTCGCCGACCAACTGCGGAAAAATATTGCCGGCGGCTGAAGTGACCGATCCGGTATCCCTGACAAACAGTGCTTTGACACCTTCCGGGAACGTAATCACCAACCCTTTATCACTGAAAAAATAAGGGTATGTGATCGTCTGCCCATCCGCCTGCACTGTAATTTTATCACCAGTGCTGCTGTAATATGCGGTGTCACCGTTGAAATTCAGTTGATTTTCAGAGATAAAATTCAAAGTTACGTCACCACTCTTTGTCCGGCAGATCCAGCGGCCGAGAAGAGTCTCCTGCGACTGCTTTTTAAACTGAAAATTTTCGTCCATATTTTTGGCCCCGGCAAAACCGGAATTGTCGATAACCGCATCCGGAAATGCCTGCCGCCACTGAGTCACGCCCGGCTTTTTGGCTGCATCTCCCCCCGCCCCCGAATTACCTCCGGCAGCGATGCTTACACTCACACTGAAAAGAACAATCAGACAAAAAAACAGACTGAAAACAGCTCCAAACAGTTTTAACTTACTCATTTTCATACCTCAAAAATAGTTAAAGATATTTACTGCAATCAATAGTTCTGTTTTGCCGGGATTACGCCGCGAACGCCGCCGCGCGGCTTTTCGACATCACCATGACGACGGGGAATCAGGTGAATATGCACATGAAGGATCGTCTGCCCGGCATCAATGCCACTGTTAAACCCAAGATTAAAACCGGTAATTTCGGGATCGTCGGCCAGCAGTCTCTGCCGCATCCGCTGCACCAGGCCCCAGACCTCAGTGAGTTCATCCGAAGTTAACTCAAGCGCATCGGCAAAATGCCGAAAAGGGATAATCAGACAGTGGCCCGGGGTTACCGGCGTTTTATCATAAACGACAAAAAAATTTGGCGTGCGCGCAATTATTTCAAGATTTTCCTGCCGGCAGAAGGGACAAACTGAAAGTGACTGCGAACTTGACATAATTACAACCAAACCTTTAAGTTTTCAATTCTGAACAATTTTTGGTTTCTTTTCGATTTAACCTGTGATAATACCATAAAACAGATCTAAAATGAAACTCAGAAAGTTGAGAATGAAACAAAAACATCCTGCATTAAATTCTCTCATGTTAATGGATATGGTAAAAATGCCTGAATTATTGCGTTGCGATGACATTAGCAAACATTTTGCCAGATTTCCAGCCCTGGAGAATGTCAGTTTTTCCATTCACAGCGGTGAGATTTTAGGAATAATCGGCCCTAACGGAGCCGGCAAAACTACGTTAATGGAGTGCATGACTGGATTGTTGCCTTACGATACAGGAATAGTCTCCTGGAAAAATCAGCCACTTACCCCACAGCAGGCGAAACAGTTCATGTTCTACCTACCGGATGGCATTCTCCCTTATGCCGAACAGCGGGTGGAGATTGTTATAGAGTTTTTTCAGCAGGTTTTTGCCGCGCCCAAGGCTCTACGGGAACAGCTTATTGAAAAACTTGAACTTGAAACGGTGATGAAAAAACCGGTTTCTGCCCTCTCCAAAGGCTATCGGCGACGGCTCCTGCTGCTGATCGGTTTACTCTCTCCGCAACCGCTGCTGCTGCTTGATGAACCCTTTGACGGTTTTGACCTGCGCCAAACTTTAGGGGTTATGGATCTGCTCCGCGAAACCCTCTCCGGCCGCACCCTGCTGCTTTCGATTCATCAACTGACGGAAGCGGAAAAGATTTGTGATCGTTTTATTTTATTGAACGCCGGCAGCGTATCTGCCAGCGGTTCACTTTCGCAGCTGCGGCAGCAGGCGGGACTTAGCACGGGCGGGCTGGAAGAGGTTTTTCTTGCAATTGTCTAAATTACAAGTTTCCCGGGCCGTGCTGCGGCAGGAGCTCCGTGGATTATCAGGTTCTTCAGCCTTATGGTGTCTGCTGGCCGCTCTATCCCTGCTGCTCGGCTACAGTTTTATGCAGGCGGTTAATCTCTTCAGCCAGGCCAGCCAAACGGCACTAACCTATCCCGCCCTGGCCGGCGGCATGAATCCGCTTGAGGGTATTTTTGTGCCGACTTTCGGGGCCTATTATCTGATTGAAACTTTACTCTTGCCTTTTGTCATAATCCGCCTGATCGGCCAGGATAAACAAAACGGCACACTCAAGCTGCTATTGCAGCTCCCGTTATCACCGGCCACACTGAACCTCATCAAACTTGTGGCAATGGCGGGTGTCTGGCTATTAATTTTATTGCCGGGAATCTCGACCATAATTGTCTGGCACGGCCTTGGTGGTACAGTTTACTTCCCGGAAATCCTCTGTTTACTCTTAGGTCACACGCTCTACACATTGCTAATCATCTGTATTGCAATGTTCGCCACGGCCATCTCCAACTCTCTGCCGACGGCAGCCATGATTTGTCTGGCAACGACATTAGGATCGTGGGTACTCGATTTTGCCGCCGGCAACGGCGGTTGGCTCGGCATTTTGGGAAACTGGTCATTCACGACCCGATTGCGCCAGTTTGAAAGTGGATTATTATCTTCAAATTCGATTGTCTATTTTTTCGGCCTGGCCCTGTTTCTTTTTATCAGCACGTCAATCTGGATTCATCCCGGCCGCAGTCTCCACAATAAACTGAAATCATTAGCTTGGGCCGCAGCCCTTCTTTTGCTTGTCTTTGGCGCAATCATGCAGCGGCCGGCATATATAGACGTTACCGAAAACCATAAACACTCTTTCAATCCAGCCGCTACTCGCGCCCTTAAGAAGATGCAGAAACCCTTAAAGATTACCATCCATTTAACCCGTGAAGATGGTCGTTTATATGATTTTGAACATGAGATTCTGGCAAAATTACGCCGGATTGTGCCCCATCTGCAAGTCGTTTTCAGTAAAACCCAATCTGCCGGACTCTTCGGAGCCGCAGAGGATGACAACTATGGCTTAATCGAATATGATTATGCCGGCAAACATGAGCAAAGCTACTCCAACAGCACCCAGGAAATTTTACCCCTGCTTTACGCTTTAGCCGGCCAGAAAGTCAAACCGGACAAGGTATTAGAATACACCGGCCACCCACTGGTAACCGATGCCGGGAATTTTCAATGGTGGTTTTATCTTATCCTACCATCGGCATTTTTATTTACAGCCTGGAAGTTTCGTTAATAATAATAATAACTCAACTTGCTAACTGTAAATTAGCTTATTGATTTTTAAGTGATTTGTTGATATTTTTAATTTTTTAAAAAAATTTTTACCGCCAGTTTTTCAGGTCGAACATTGCTTCGCCCTTTTTAACGGGGTCAAAGCTAAAGCAATGACCCCAATCGAG
>JAOZKP010000637.1:0-591 GCA_029935295.1 bacterium
GATGAGAAGACCCTTAAAGAGGTGGCTTCAAGTACCGGCGGCTACTACTTTTGGGCCGGAGATCGGATTGAGCTGGAAAAAATCTATGAGAAAATTGATGAGCTCAGCACGCATGAAATTGAAACTGTGAGTTACCGGCCGCGACTGGATCTCTATTACTGGCCGCTCGGTGCGGCAATAGTCTTGACGCTTTTAATGCATCTTCTGTACATTAGCAGAAGGGTAATGCTTAAAGTGCCGCTGGGAAGTAAAGAGTAATGATAGACTTTTTGCAAAACTTTCACTTTCTTCGCCCCTGGCTGCTGCTGTTTTTACTGCCGGCAGCCGGTGTGATCTGGTATGCGTGGCGCAATTCTGATCCCCAGTCGGGGATGCGGGCGTTGATTGCAGATCATCTCTTAAAGCATCTGCTGGTGCCGGGAAAAGAGCCGGAGAAGTTGCGGCCAATTTACCTTTTGGCGGCATTCTGGCTGGTTGCCATCTTTGCTCTGGCGGGCCCGGCCTGGCAGAAAGAGCCTTCTCCTTTTGTTCAGGATGAAGCTGGTCTGGTGATCGTATTAAAGGTTTCTCCAACCATGCTGGCCCAGGATA
>JAOZKP010000637.1:601-1398 GCA_029935295.1 bacterium
CTCGAACGGGCCACGCAGAAAATCCACGATCTGCTTAAACTCAGGCCCGGCAGCAAAACCGCACTGATCGCTTTCAGCGGCAGCGCCCATCTGGTCATGTCTCTGACTCAGGATGCGAAGATTATCGATATGTTCAGTCAGGCTCTGAATCCGGAAATTATGCCGGAGACCGGAGATGTCGCGGCGGCGGCCTTGGAACTCGGGGCCGGACTGCTGCAAAAAGCGAAAATCCCCGGTGCGATTTTGCTGATTGCTGACCAGATCGACTCGAACCAGTTCAAAGCGATGCGGGAATTCAGTGAAAAATCAGATATTGCTGTCCACATTTACGCAATCGCCGCCGGTCGTGGGGTTACGGTTCCGGCCGGCAGTCCTCCGGCCCCGGTCCTGAACCTGGACAACATGAAACAGGCGGCGGCTGCCGCCGGGGCGAGCCTGAATCTGGTCACCCCTGATGATGGCGATGTCCAAAAACTCAGTCGGCGTATCAAAGCCACACTTTCAGCGGCAAAATCAAACCAGGGAAACCGCTGGCAGGATGCCGGTTACTGGTTTTTGCCGATCCTGTTGCTTTTCGGGCTCTTTTTCTTTCGCCGCGGCTGGATGGTGGCTTATGAATAAATTTTCCAGATACATCCCTTGGGGAGTGTTGTCGTTAACTGTAGCCGTCTTTTTTTATGCTTTGATGTCAGTCAACTGGTCGGTGCCGAATCTTTTCCTGACCCCGGACCAGCAGGGCCGGCTGCTGATGCAGAAAAAGGAGTATAAACGGGCTGCAGATGCTTTTGTTGATCCCC
>JAOZKP010000638.1 GCA_029935295.1 bacterium
TGGGAAACGCAAATATCAAGTATGCCCCCGATTGCCACATAACAATCAAAAACCCGACCTGTTTCGATTGGGGTCATTGCTTTAGCTTTGACCCCGTTTACGATAAATGACTGCCGGGTTTTTTAAACCCGATACAGGAATTTAAACGGAACGAGGGCGAAGCAATGTTCGACCTGAAAAACTGGTGGTGAAAATTTCTAAAATAGAATTCAATATATCAATAAATCAATTATCTGGATTGAAAAACAGGAGAGTTTGATGAGTAAGCCGTTTAGTGTTGAATATGCCGAGAGAATTAAACAACTGCCGCCCTATCTTTTTGCGGCGATTGATGCGAAAAAAGCTGAGGTTCAGGCGCAAGGGGTTGATGTTATCGATCTCGGTGTCGGCGATCCGGATATGCCGACGCCGGCGCATATTGTCGCATCTCTGAAAACTGCGGCGGAAAAACCTGAAAATCACCAGTATCCTTCATACGTTGGTATGCCTTCATTCCGGCAGGCGGCCGCCGGTTGGTTCGGGCGGCGTTTCGGCGTCGAATTTGATCCGGCAACCGAGGTTGTTTCAATGATCGGCTCGAAGGAGGGCATCGCGCATATGCCTTTGGCTTTCGTTGACCCCGGTGATTATGTTCTGGTTCCCGATCCCGGTTATCCGGTCTATGCGATAGCGACAACTTTTGCCGGCGGCACTCCTTATAAGATGCCGCTCAAGGTGGAAAACGGTTTTCTGCCCGATCTTGATGCGATTCCGGAAGATATTGCCGCCAAGTCTAAGTTGATGTTTATCAACTATCCTAATAATCCAACCGGTGCGGTTGCTGACCACGGTTTCTTCGCCAAAGTTGTTGAATTTGCCGCCCGACACAATATTATTGTCTGTCACGATTCGGCTTACACTGAACTTGCTTACGATGACTGTAAACCGATGAGTTTTCTCGAAGTCCCGGGTGCGAAAGAGGTTGGTATCGAATTTCACTCGCTTTCAAAAACTTATAACATGACCGGCTGGCGCATCGGTTTTGCGATTGGCAATGCAAAAATTGTTCAGGGTCTCGGCAAGGTTAAAACCAATATCGATTCTGGTGCATTTCAGGCGATCCAGGAAGCTGCGATCACCGCTTTAAGCTCGGATCAGCAGTGTGTCCGGGAGATGTGTGAGATCTATCGCAAACGTCGTGATATGATGGTTGAATTTCTTAAAAAAGCGGGCTTTACCTTGACCGCACCGCAGGCAACTTTTTATCTCTGGATAGATAATCCCGCAGGTATGACCTCGGCTGAGGTTTCAACCATGTTTCTCGAAAAAGCCGGGGTTGTGGTTACTCCTGGAAGCGGTTTTGGTGATGCCGGTGAGGGCTATTTTAGAATTTCACTTACCGTTCCTGAAGCCCG
>JAOZKP010000036.1:0-12448 GCA_029935295.1 bacterium
AACAGACAAAAACCTGACCTGTCTCGATTGGGGTCATTGCTTTAGCTTTGACCCCTTTAACTAGGGCGAAGCAATGTTCGACCTGAAAAATTGGTGGTAAAAGTTTTAAAAGAAAATTCACAATATCAACACATTACTTGAACTTGAAAATCAGTAAGTTAATTTAAGTCATAAAGTTGAGAATTTAATATACGTAAGGAGTTAAAATTGAAAAAAGCAAAAGCAAAAGTTGATTCCAAGAAGCCGGAAATTGAGGAAAATGAAATAGCTGCGGCCACTGAGGTTGGGGTTGAAGACGCCGAAGATGCGCCGAAAAGTGAAACCGAAGAGCTTGAAGCCGAGGTCGAGGAGCTCAAAAAGCAGAACACTGCCTTAAAAGATCAGATGTTGCGAACCCAGGCTGAAGCCGAAAATTTTCGCAAGCGGATGCGCCGTGAAAAAGATGAGTTTGCGCGGTTTGCCCGCGAGGGTTTTGTTCGTGATCTGCTGCCGGTAAAAGATAATCTGGAACGGGCCCTGCTCCATGCGGATGAAGATCCGGAGGCGATTGTGGCCGGGGTCAAATTAACTCTAGAGCAGTTTGATTCAACTTTCAAAACCATGGGGGTTGAGTGTGTTGATTGTCATGGTCAGGCTTTTGATCCGGAATTGCATGAGGCGATGAACCAGGTGGAGAGTGATGAACACGAACCGAATACGGTTGTCGGTGAGTTGCAGAAAGGTTATCAGTTGAATGGTCGTCTGTTACGGCCGGCGATGGTGACGGTGACTAAGGCTAAAACCAAGGCTGAAGCCTAAAAGAAAGTGGAATAGAGGGTTGATTTTCACAGTCAGCGTACTTAGATTGGGGACAATTACCTGAGTGACGAACAATTACAGAAAAGATAAATACAATTTAAAATAAATTATAAGGAGAGAGTTATGGGAAAAATAATCGGAATTGATTTGGGTACAACCAACTCATGCGTTAGTGTTATGGAAGGTGGCGAGGCCAAGGTTATCGCCAATGCCGAGGGTGTGCGGACAACCCCCTCAATTATTGCTTTAAATGACAATGATGAACGGCTGGTCGGCCAAGTGGCCAAGCGTCAGGCGGTTACCAATCCGACAGATACGGTTTTTGCGGTCAAAAGGCTGATCGGGCGTAAATTCGACGCTCCGCAGGTTCAGCAGATGAAAACCAAGGTGCCGTTTGCAATTACCAAAGCGAAAAATAGTGATGCCTGGGTAAAAATCAAGGATAAAGAGTACAGCCCGGCGGAAGCTTCAGCGATGATTCTCCAGAAGATGAAGCAGACTGCTGAAGATTACCTTGGTGAGCCAGTTACCGAAGCGGTAATCACGGTGCCGGCTTACTTTAATGACAGCCAGCGTCAGGCAACTAAAGATGCCGGGAAAATTGCCGGTTTTGATGTTAAAAGAATTATTAACGAGCCGACTGCGGCCGCTCTGGCCTACGGTGAAGATAAGAAGACCGAAGGCAAAATCGCGATTTTCGATCTCGGCGGCGGTACTTTTGATGTCTCCATTTTAGAGCTTGGTGACGGGGTCTTCGAGGTTAAGGCAACCAATGGCGATACTTTCTTGGGCGGTGAAGATTTTGATGAGCGGATCATCGACTATATTGCCAGTGAATTCTTAAAGAGTGACGGGATTGATCTGCGCAATGATAAAATGGCCCTGCAGCGCTTGAAAGAGGCGGGTGAGAAAGCCAAATGTGAGCTCTCATCTTCGACGACAACTGATATCAATCTGCCTTTTATTACGGCAGATGCTTCCGGTCCGAAACATCTTAATGTTAAGCTGACCCGGGCCAATTTGGAAAGCCTGGTCTCCGATCTGGTTGACCGGGTTGTCGCTCCCTGCCGCACGGCGTTAAAAGATGCTGGAGTTTCGACTTCGGATATCAGCGACGTGATTTTAGTCGGCGGGATGACGCGGATGCCGCGGATTCAGGAGAAGGTTAAAGAGATCTTCGGCAAAGAGCCGAGCAAAGGCGTCAATCCGGATGAAGTAGTTTCGATCGGGGCTGCTATCCAGGGCGGAGTCCTGCAGGGTGATGTCAAGGATGTTCTGTTGCTCGATGTTACCCCGCTCTCTCTCGGGATTGAGACTCTGGGTGGTGTTTGTACCAAGTTGATTGAGAAAAATGCGACCATTCCAACGAAAAAGAGTCAGACTTTTACTACCGCGGCTGATAACCAGCCCGCTGTCAGTATTGTCGTACTTCAGGGTGAGCGCGAAATGGCGGCTGATAATAAGCGCCTGGCCCAGTTTGAGCTGGTTGGAATTCCGGCCGCTCCGCGCGGCGTTCCCCAGATTGAGGTGAGCTTTGATATCGATGCCAACGGCATTGTCCATGTTTCAGCCAAGGATCAGGCTACCGGCAAGGAGCAGTCGATTGAGATTAAAGCTTCGAGCGGTCTGAGTGATGCCGAGATTGATCAGATGGTTAAGGATGCCGAAGCTCATGCCGATGAAGACAAGAAAAAACGTGAGCTTATCGATCTTCATAATCAGGCTGAAAGTGTTATCTACCAGACGGAAAAGAGCTTGAAAGATATGGGAGATAAAGTGCCGGCGGAGGATAAAACCAACATCGAAGGCGCTCTCAGCCAGCTGAAAACAGTTAAGGACGGCGAAGACGGTGCGGCAATTACCAAAGCCATGGAGGATCTGCAGCAGGTTTCGCATAAGCTTGCCGAAGCGATGTATGCCGACAATCAGGCAGCTGGTGCTGACGGTGCGGCGCCGGAAGCCGATGCGGCAGCCGATGCTGAAGCTGATGCTGATGTTGTCGATGCTGATTTTGAAGAAGTTAAAGACGACAAATAGTAGTAATTAAGGTGGCAGGTTTGTAATCTGAGACCGAATTTAAAGTCCCAGATGCGGGTGGAGTGTGAGCTTTTCCCGCATCTGGTTTTTTTCGTTTATAGGAGTTTACGCACGTGGCGCAGAAACGGGACTATTATGATGTGTTGCAGCTGCATCGCAACGCTTCCGAGGCAGAGATTAAAAAAGCCTATCGGAAAATGGCTTTCAAGTATCACCCGGATCAGAATTCCGGCGATCCTCAGGCGGAAGCCAAGTTTAAAGAGTTGACTGAGGCGTATGGGGTTTTAACTGATGCCCAGAAACGCGCTCTCTATGACCAGTATGGTCACGAGGGTTTGCAGCAGCAGGCCGGCGGTGGTTTTAACGGCGGCGGTTTTGGGGATATTTTTGGTGATCTTTTCGGTGAAGTCTTTGGTGCTTCCGGCGGTCATCGGCGGTCATCGGGCCGGGCTGGTGAAAGTCTGCGTTACAATCTCGATATCGAGTTTGATGAGGCGGTTTTCGGAACCCAGGCAAAAATCAAGATTCCGCGCCATAAAACCTGTGATGTCTGTAACGGCAGCGGGGTTGAAGCTGGCTCAGAGCCTGAGGTCTGTCCGACCTGTAAAGGGCATGGTCAGGTTCGTTTTCAGCAGGGTTTTTTCAGTGTTTCCCAGGCTTGTTCAACCTGTCGGGGAGAAGGTACAATTATCAAAAATCCCTGCAAACAGTGTGCGGGAACCGGACGTCAGCGGGAGGAGAAAAACCTTTCGGTAAAAATTCCGGCCGGAGTCGAAACCGGTACCCGGCTGAAACTTTTAGGCGAAGGTGGCGCCGGCAGCAAAGGCGGCCCTTCGGGAGATCTCTATGTTGTAATTCAGGTGAAAGAACATCCCTTCTTTCATCGGCGTGGCAATGATATCTATTGTCAGATACCGATCTCCTTTGCCCAGGCGGCACTCGGGGCCAACCTTGAGATTGAAACCCTGGAAGAGAAAGAGAGAATTTCGGTTGCCGAAGGCACCCAGTCGGGTGACCTGCTCTATCTTCGGGGAAAAGGCGTGCCGCACCTTAACGGTTACGGACGCGGTGACCAGGTTATTGAACTGCTGGTTGTAACCCCGAAAAATCTTAACGTCCGGCAGCGGGAACTGTTTGTTGAGTTGGCTAAAGAGGATGGGGATGAGTCAACCCATGAGCACAAAAGTTTTTTTTCTAAAGTCAGAGAGATGCTGGATTGATCAAGGCTGCTGATGTGTACTGTTCTACTGGCCTATAAAAAAATTTCCGGCTGGCCTTTAGTGGTTGCCAATAATCGCGATGAATTCTTTCAGCGCCGGGCGTTGCCGCCACGGGTGTATGCAGCTGATAGAGAATTGCGGGGGATGCGCTGGATTGCTTCTTGTGATCTGACCGGCGGCGGTAGCTGGTGGGGTTGTAACAGTCAAGGTCTGCTGGTCTGGCTGACCAATCGTTGGACTGAAGATGAATTTGCGACCGGGCGCCGCTCCCGCGGCGAAATTGTGACTGAACTGTTGCATTGTCCCGGCCCGGCGGCGGCCCGTCTTAAGTTGGAAAAGCTTTGTGACGGAGCAACTTACAATCCCTTCAATATTATTGTCGCGGCGCGTGCGAGTGCTTTTTTTGCGGGCAATTTCCCGAATCTGCATTTTTCTTCCCTTGCACCCGGCTACCACTATCTCGGCAATGGTCAGCTTAGCGGTTGCGATTCATTCAAAGCGAGGAGTGCCCGGCGTCTGTTTGCCGGTTTCTCCGGGAAAGAGAGTCTTAATGAGGCCTTGAGTATTTTCCGGCAGGCTCTGCGGACCCCGCTGCCGCAGGATTCAATCCCGCCGCAGGGTTTCAATGTTAAATTTGATGGTTACGGTACCACCTCATCGCTGCTGCTGGCACTGTCAGAAGCGGATCAATCCTCTTTTAAGCTCCATTATTGTGCCGAGAACCCGCTTTATGCAGATTATCGCGACTACTCAAGATTAGGCCTTCTTTTGTGAAATACGCCTTTTTGCTTGATTTTTCCTGTACTCTTAACATATAAGGCAAAGCTTTGCTGATTATATGCCCGTGTTGGAGAGTGTTAGCTATTTAAATATAACAGATAGAGGTTTTGTTAGATGTTAAGAATGATGCGGAGAAACGCTAAGTCGTTTATTGTCAAGCTGGTTTTTGGGGTTATTATTGTTGTGTTCTCGTTTTGGGGAGTCGGCAGTATGAAAGCCAAGCAGATGACAGTTGCGGCTACAGTTAATGGAAAAACTATTGAACGGAAAACTCTGGATAATTCATTTCGAGATCTCTGGCGGCGTTATCAGGAGCAGGCTAAGGGTAAATTCAATCCCGATGACGCTCAGGCATTGCAGATTAAGCGTGAAGCTTTGAATAATCTGGTTGATCGTCAGCTGATGCTGGATGAGGCGGAGAAACTGGGCCTGACAGTCGGAGAGACCGAAATTCAACAGCGCATTGCTGAGCTTGGAGCCTTTAAGAAAGATGGTCGTTTTGATCAGGAGACCTATCGTCGGGCTTTGAGTTTTAATCATTTGACCCCGGCTCAGTTTGAGCAGAATTTCCGCGAGGATATTCTTATCGGCAAGGTCCGGACCGTAATCAGTGATGGGGTGAAAATAGTCCCGGATGAGGTTGATATTCTGGTGCGGCAGCAGAAAGAAGAGATTACAGTTGATTTGCTGAAACTGGTTCCGGCTGAATATCAGGCAAATATGAAGTTTGATGATGCGGCTTTACAGAAATTTTTCAGTGAAAAACGGGAAAATTTTCGGATTCCGGCACAGCGCAAGATTGCGGCCCTGGTGATTGAACGGGATAAGCTGCTTGCCGAGGTTGAAGTTACTGATGCCCAGGTGGCTGAATTTTACGAGAAAAATCTGGCAAATTTCAAAGAAAAAGAACAGGTTAAGGCGCGCCATATCTTGATCAAGGTGGCTGCTGGTGCACCGGATGAAGAAGTTGAAAAAGCGCGGACAGAAATCCTTGAAATTGCCAAGAAGATTAAAGCCGGGGCGGATTTCGCCGAGACCGCAAAAAAATCTTCTCAGGGGCCGTCGAGTTCCATGGGTGGAGATCTTGGCTGGTTTGGTCACGGTTCCATGGTCAAGCCGTTTGAGGAGGCTGCATTTGCCTTGAAGCCGGGTGAGGTTAGTGAGCCGGTGCGGACACAGTTTGGTTTTCATCTGATTAAAACGGAAGAGTATAAGCCAAGCCGGACCAAAGAGCTGGCAGAAGTCAAGGACGGGATTGAAAAAGGGCTGCAGATTGGGGCCTTGCCGGCCCTGCTGGATAAGCGGGTGGCGGAAGTGACAAAAGTGTTGGCGCCGATCAATGACAGCAAAGAGTTTGTTGCGGCGGCCCGTAAATTTGGTACATTCGTAATTGAGACCGACTTTTTTAAGCAGAGAGACGGGATTGTTCCCAATATCGGCCGGGATCCGGCCCTTTTGGCGGAAGTATTCAAAACCCCGGTTAATAAAAGTGCCAAATTGGTGAACCCGTCACGCAACAGTTACTATTTTATGGTTACCGAGTTAAAAAAGAGCTACCTTCCGGAGTTGGCTGAGGTTAAGACTGAGGTTGAGAAGGCTTATCGGTTGGAACTGGCGCGGGCAGAAGTTAAAAAACTCAGCACGGTGGCAGCAGGGCAGCTGAAAGAGGGTAAGACCCTGGAAGAGGTTGCAACAGGACTTGAACTTAAATTGGTCGACAGCGGTTATTTTGTCCGAGGTCGGGGTGCGGTTCCTAAAGTCGGCAATGATCCGGCTTTGAGTCGGCAGCTGTTTGCTCTGCTGAAGGGGCAGACAACCCCAGCTTTAAATCATAATGGCACCTACTTTTTTGCCCGCTTAAAGGAGCGTCGGTTGGAATTTGGGGCCGACGGTGACAAGTTGCGGCAGGATACCGAAAAGCAGCTGCTGCAGTATAAAGAGTTTCGCGTAATGCAGGAATTTGTTCAGGCTTTACGCCAGGAAGCTGATATCAAGGTTATGGCTGGAGTTCTGGAATAACCTTAGAAAAAAAGAATTGACAGTGACCATGGGGCATGCTATCTAGGCCGCTCAATTTTGGTGTGATGGGGCTGTAGCTCAGCTGGGAGAGCGCTTGTCTGGCAGACAAGAGGTCGACGGTTCGATCCCGTTCAGCTCCACCAACAGTTGTAAAAAACAGATATCTGTGTAGAGCACAGATATCTGTTTTTTTGTTTGGCACAGAAGGTGCTAGTTCATTTTTTAACAAATTTAAAATCATGTATTACCGACTTAGAATTTAATTCAGGAGACTATATATAATAATGAAAATAATAAAAAATGATGGGGAAAAGAGCGTTAATAAAAAAGAGATTGGTAGTATTGAGGTAGCAGAACTGCTTGATACAAGCCCCGATAATGTTAACTATTTAGCCCGAAAAGGTATTTTACCCGGCTACAAAGAGAGAAAATTCTGGCGCTTTGAAAGACGGGCGGTGATCCGCTGGATGCGCCTGCGTAAATTGGTAGAGGTATAATGTGGGTATCTTGTAGGTGGTAAATTTATGACCTCTTAGGGTGAATTTTGTCCAGTTGACGTCAACTGAGATTTGCCAGCTGACGTCAACTGTTTTTTGTTGACAAAGTGGCAGCTCTTGTTGTATGGGGCTGACGCCTTTTAGGTATAAAACTGTTTTACACGCAAAGTTTAGCGGATAAGAACCAGTTATTCGCATAACATAAGTTGCAATTAACGAAAAAAATATCTTTAAACCGCAATCATGCCTGATTAAAAAACGGTCGGGCGAACTGAAAAAAGAGTATATTAAGGAGCAAGGTAATTATGCAGCTGACGACACCGTATGACAACGTTCCGGTTGATCTGAATGGTTCCAATATGAAGGACTATGATGATGTTAAGAAAAATTTTAAATTCGATATCCCCGAGTTTTTCAACTTCGGTTTTGATGTCGTTGATGAGTGGGCTAAGGATCGCACCAAGTTGGCTATGGTCTGGGCCAGCTCTGACTTGAGTGATATTCGTAAGTACAGTTTTTTCGACATGCAATGTCTGGGCAACAAGTTTGCCAACATTCTGCGCAAGAAAGGTCTGAAAAAGGGGGATCGCGTTTTTGTCATGGTGCCCCGGATTGTTGAGTGGTATGCAGTAATGTTGGGTACCGCCAAGTTGGGTGTTGTGCCGATGCCGGCGCCAAACATTCTGACCCCTCACGATTGTGAATACCGGGTGCAGCAGTCTGATTCTGTTGCGGCCATCATGTGGCATGAAAATGTTTCCAAGATTGACGAAGTTCGCAGTAAATGCCCGACTCTGAAAGATTTCATCTGTATTGGTGCAAATCAGGATGGTTGGGATAGTTATGAGAGCTTGATGGATGAGGCTTCGGTTAAACTTTCTCGTGATGATGTTGAAGCGACCAAATCCAGCGATCAGCTTTTGATCTATTTTACATCGGGAACAACTAAATTTCCGAAAATGGTTGCCCATACCCACGCCTCCTACGGAATTGGTCATATTATTACGGCTAAATTCTGGCAGGATCTTAAACCGACCGATCTGCACTGGACGCTCTCCGATACGGGCTGGGCTAAAGCCGGTTGGGGTAAAATCTACGGTCAGTGGCAGATTGGGGCCGCAGTTATGGTTCATAATGCAGCAGGTCGATTTGATGCCAAAACCCATCTCAAAATTATTGAGACTTGTGGGGTCACCACTTTTTGCGCGCCGCCGACCGCTTATCGGATGTTGATTTTAGAAGATCTTTCTCAGTTCGACCTGACCGGTCTGCGCCACTCTCTGGCCGCCGGTGAGCCCTTGAATCCGGAGATCATCAAGGTTTGGAAAGAAGTTACCGGTACCACTATTTATGACGGCTTCGGTCAGACTGAGTCGGTCAATATGATTGCCAACTACCCCTGTATGGAGATCAAATTCGGTTCTATGGGTAAACCGACCCCGGGTTTCGATATTCATCTGGTTGACGATGATGGTAAACCGGTCGCTCCCAATGAAGAGGGTCATATCGCGGTTAAGATTAAACCTGAAGCTCCGGTTGGTCTCTGTACCGAATACTGGCGTAATGCCGAAGCGACCAGCGAAGCTTTTGTTGGGGACTGGTATTATACCGGTGATAAGGCGACCTATGATGAAGAGGGTTATTACTGGTTTGTCGGGCGCTCTGATGATGTAATCAAGGCTTCCGGCTACCGCATTGGACCATTTGAAGTCGAAAGTGCTCTGCAGAGCCATCCTGCTGTTGCCGAGAGTGCTGTAGTTGGTTCTCCCGATGAGCTTCGTGGGACTATCGTTAAAGCTTTCATCATTCTGGCTCCCGGTTTTGAAGGTTCTGATGAACTTATTAAAGAGATTCAGGATTTTGTCAAGAAAGAGACTGCACCTTATAAATACCCGCGTGAGATTGAATTTTTAAAAGAGCTTCCGAAAACCGTGTCCGGTAAGATTCGCCGGGTTGAGTTACGGAAAATGGAAGAAGAGAAGAAAGCTTAAGTTAAGAACTTATTAAATATGGGGAGGCGCGAGCCTCCCCATATTTGTATCTTTAAATATTGTATACGATTATTAGATTTATAAGATAATATATGGAGGCGAAGGTGAACAAACCACAATTTAAAATTGGTAACATTACCATTGGTCAGCTTGTCGAGACGGTTGCCGATCAGTTTGGCGACAACCAGGCGCTGGTCTATCAAAAACAAGGTCTCGACTACTCTTATAAAGAGCTAAACACAGTCTGCAACAAAGTTGCCAAGGGTTTTATGGCTCTCGGGGTTGAGCGTGGCGACAATGTTGCAATTTGGGCTAACAACGTTCCGGAATGGGTTTATGCTCAGTTTGGCTTGCCAAAAATGGGTGCGGTTCTGGTGACTGTTAATACTGCTTACCGTAGTTTTGAACTTGAATACCTGATGAAGCAGTCCGATTCCACGACTTTGGTTCTGATTGGTGGAGTTCGGGATGCGGATGAGTATGTCAAGGTTATCAATGATGTCTGCCCTGAACTTAAAGATTCCAAACCGGGTGAGTTGAACAGTTCTAAACTACCGAAACTGAAAAATGTTATTTATATCGGCGAAGAGAAGATTCCCGGAACCTTCAGTTGGGATGATGTCATCGCTTTGGGCGAAAAAATCAGCGACGCTGAGCTTGAAGCTCGCCATGCGACCTGTAAGCCCGATGATGTTGTCAATATGCAGTACACCTCTGGTACCACCGGATTTCCTAAAGGGGTTATGCTAACTCATACCAACCTTATTGGTAACGCCTTAAGTATGGCTGACTGTATGAATCTGACGGCGGCTGACAGTCTCTGTATTACAGTGCCCTTCTTTCACTGTTTTGGTTGTGTCATCGGTAATCTTTGTTCATTGGTTTCCGGTGCAACTATGGCTCCGGTTCTGGCTTTTGATCCGGTTGTCGTGCTTGAGACTATTGAAGCCAATAAATGTACGGTTATCCACGGCGTGCCGACAATGTTCATCGCCGAACTGGAAGAGATGAAGAAGAAAGATTACGACACTTCTCATATCCGTACCGGGGTTATGGCTGGCGCTCCCTGCCCGATCGAAGTTATGAAACAGGTGGTTGAAGTCATGGGTGCCGACCAGATGACGATTGTTTATGGTCAGACCGAAGCTTCACCAGGTGTAACTCAGACCCGGGTCACCGATTCCCTTGATCTTAGAGTGACGACCGTAGGTCGGGCTCTGCCCAATGTTGAGGTCATGATTATTGATCCAGATAGCGGTAAAGAATTGCCGCGTGGCGAGCAGGGTGAACTGATAACTCGTGGTTATCATGTTATGAAAGGCTACTACAAGAACCCTAAAGCGACCGAGCAAACTATCGACAAAGATGGCTGGCTCCATACCCGCGATTTGGCGACTATGGATGATGCAGGCAACTGCAAGATCACCGGGCGTATGGGCGATATGATTATTCGTGGCGGCGAGAACATCTATCCTCGCGAAATCGAAGAGTTTCTCTATACCAATGATCTGATTAAAGATGTTCAGGTTGTCGGCGTTCCCAGTGTCAAGTATGGCGAGGAAGTGGTAGCCTATGTCCAGATGAAGCCGGACGAAACTACTACTGAAGCCGATTTGAAAGCATTCTGTAAAGGTAAGATCGCTTTCCATAAAACACCGGCTTTCTTCATGTTTATCGATGAGTACCCGGTAACCGCCAGTGGTAAAATCCAGAAATACAAGTTGCGTGACATGGCCACTGAAACTTTGGGTCGCGAGGCAGACGCTAAAGTAAAAACCGCCTAATTAATCTGAAGGAGATGGCAAAGCTGTCTCCTTCAGATTTTAGAGTTTATTCGCTGGTTAACGTTATTTTAAAATTGTGAAAGGGGGTACTGAGAGCAGGAAAAGTAAAAAGTTATAATTCAAGACTTTTTGTAGAAGATCTTGAAAAAATGTGGGGAGAGCTAGAGGGTTCACCCTTAAGTGACTTTGGAAGAGAAATTGGCTCGCCTTTAGTGGCAGATGTTGCTGAAATGATACGAAATTTTATTTTATTTCTTTAATAAAGTTAATATCTGCTGGTTCTGGTGTAGAATTTTTCTACTTACAAAGTAAATTGTTTAATTGACTATTTTTAGGAGGAGAAAGTTGATGGGTGCTTACAAAAAGGAGTGTCTGTTTTCGTTGTTCAGCTTCTTGGTCGTGATCTTGCTGACCAATATCTACCCGCTGTTCTATATGTTTCCGAGCATTACCAAAGGTTATATAATGGGATTTCCGAGTCATTACTTCCTGGCCATGTTCATCGGCTGGGTGGTTCTATTTTTCTTTTACTGGTTTTACATGAACGTCAGTGAAAATATTGACCGTGAGATTGAAGCTAGTACTGCCGGAGGTGAAAAATGAAACGTCTGATTCTTGCTGTTCTGGCTCTACTCTGTTCACCGGCTCTGGTCATGGCTGCCGAAGAGGTCGCCAAAAAAATGTATAAGTTTGAGCCGACAAAGTCGATTTCGACTTTCGGTATGATCTACACTATAGCCATGGTTGCTACCTTTCTCTATGTTGGTTACATCTCACAGAAAAAGACCACGACCTCGGATGACTACTATACCGCCGGTCGTGGGATTGGTGCCCTTTCCAATGGTCTGGCGATGACCTCAAACTTCCTCAGTCTGGCTACCTTTCTCGGGTTTACCGCATTGATCTGGAAACTCCAGTATCTCCTGGTTGCTTTCGTCATGGCTTGGTTGGGTGGCTTTGTAATGGTCTCAATTTCAGTCGCCCCGAGTCTCAGGCGCTGGGGTAAGTTTACCAGTATGCAGTTCATTGGTGAACGTTATGGTACCGCCGCTAAGATTATTTCAGTTTGCTGTATGATCCTGCTCGCTCAGCTCTATCTGATCGGTCAGATGAAGGGTGTTGGTAACATCTTCCAGGTTATGTTTCACTGGGATTACACCATGGGTCTCATCGTTGGTGGTCTTGTCGTTACTACTTATGTTACCATCGGTGGCATGTATGGACTCTCCTACAACCAGACCCTGCAGAGTATCATTCTCCAGTTCGCTCTGATCTTTCCGACCATCATTATTCTAATGAAACTTGGTGCCGGTGGCGGCAGT
>JAOZKP010000036.1:12548-15256 GCA_029935295.1 bacterium
TCTGATCTTTCCGACCATCATTATTCTAATGAAACTTGGTGCCGGTGGCGGCAGTCTTTTCCCGCCTTTTGGTTATTCCAAACTGGTTCCGACAATGCTGGCCGAATTGCCGACCTATTTTGATCCGTTCACCACGGTGATGGGTAAACTACCTTTGAGTTTCAAGTACTATACTGCGATTTTTCTTAGTCTCGCTTTTGGAACCATCGGTCTGCCCCATGTTGCTATGCGTTACTTTACAGCTCCATCAGTTCGTGAAGGTAAAAAAGCGACCTTGTGGGCTATCTTCTTTATCGGTTTTGTCTTTCTGACTACTTTTGCGATCGGCTTTGCCGCCAAACTCTATACCGTTCAGGAAATTATAGGCGCGCAGGGGCTTACCATTAATCCGAAAGATGCTGATTTGCTCGTTGTCGTTATGAGTCAGGCTTTTACACCGTCCTGGATTGGCGCACTGCCGATCGCTGGTGCCATGGCTGCTGGTCTCTCAACGATTGCCGGTCTTTTGATGGTTATCGGTACCGGTATTGGTCATGATATCTATACGACGATTAATCCGAATGCAAGCGATGCCAAGAAGATGAAAATGGGTCTTATTTTCACCGGTATCGGTGGTCTCGCGACTATTGGTTTGGCTTTGAATCCGCCGCAATTTTTGTTGACCAGTGTTATCTGGGCCTTCGTGGTTGCTGCTTCGACCTTTACTCCAGTTCTGATTCTTGGTATCTGGTGGAAAGGGGCTAATAAGGTTGGCGCCAACCTGGGTATGATCGTCGGTGCAGTTCTCTCGATTACGTTGTGGTGGACCAAGGGTAAACTCTTTGGCATGACCTTCATCAACATGGGTCCTCTCGGTTATTTGATGGGTGGTATCTTCAGCGCTTCCGCAGCCTGGTTTGTCACAGTTGTTGCCAGCCTGGTTACCGGTGGCGAGAAGGATGAAGAGATCCTCCGTGTCGTTGATAAAATTCATGGTTGGAACGACTACAGTACCGCACGCTACTCCGGTAATACCTTTGCAATTTGCTGTGCTCTTATTGCTCTCGGTTTGATGATCTGGTCATCGATGCCGGTCTAGATTTGTTTTTTTGCAAGATGTATTAAAAAGACAGGGGGGATCTCAATCCCCCCTGTCTTTTCATTTGCGGCTGTGATATATTTGTAATCTATCGGGGATTAACCCTGGTTTTCGTCTCTAAAATTAAGTTTCAGGTTTTAACATATGATATTTACCGATCTTTTCCTTTTTCGTGATACTCCATATCGTTTTGCTGGAGAGAGCTCGCGTTCGCCGATGTGGATGCCCTTTATGTTGATTAGTATGGGCTCTCTCTATGGAATCTTGGTGGCCTTTTTTCAAAAAACTGCCGGGGGTGAGATTCATGGTTATGCGCTAGAGCAGATCTCAAATACCATTCTTATTGGTGGCAACATCGTCGCCGGGGTTTTAATCGCGCTCTTTTTCCATGGTGGGACAACCCTACTGCTCTGGCTTATGGCTCGTGGTGTCGGGGGTCCGGGACTGCTTGCTTTGCTTTATCGAACCTCCGCTTTTCTGCTGCCGCTGACATTTCCAGCCCTGCCCTATCTCGCCGCCAAGAGTGTTCTGCCAGAGGGCGACCTGAATCAGATTCTTCCATATAGTTGGCTTTATGCTCCTCTTGCAATTTATTCCCTGATTTCACTTAGCGTCGGACTTTTTCATATGTTTCGTGTGACTCAGCAAGTTACAGTTGTACGTTGTGTCTTTGCGGTTTTACTCCTACTCTTCTTCTCTACTGGCGTATTGCTATTGTAGTTTTAAACTGCTTTACAAAGAGGGTCTTATAGCAAACAGACTCACTTTTCCATATTTTTCAGTGCTCTTTTCCCAGATTAGACTTATTTTATTGAGGTCATTTTCGGATTGGTCTGTTTTTGTCAGCAGCTTCAGGAAACGTTGGCGGCCGCCATCCCGGTTTGCAAGAATTAGATAATTATATCCGGAATTTATAATTGTTTCAGGCGTAAGTTCAGCAACTTTAAGGACGGTGCAGTTTAACCAGGGATTCAGGACAGAGGGCAGGTCAAGGTGGGCGTAGAAGTGAGTAAATAAAATTCTGTCAGAGGTGGCGCCCAATTTTATTTCAGATCCTGGTGACAGCCGTTTGTTTATAATCTCTCCAGCTTCCTTAAAGACAACTGAACGGCTTAATTTTGAGCTCCTTAAAGTTTTCGGCAGGCTGATTGCCAGAAGTAGAATTAATAGGAATATCAGAGATCGCCTTCCGGGGAGTGTACGCTCAATGCGGTTAAGTATCTGATTGCAGCCATAACCTGCGAAGATAAGGCCGGGGAAGTAGATCAAAGCGACAAAGCGCTCGCAGCCACACCAGTTGAGAAGAACCTGGATGTAGATTATAAATCCGCCACTTAAAATCAGCAGGATGAGAAATATCAGGGCCGGCTGCCGGCCGACCGGAGTCGGGTAGCTGGTAGCGTTTTTTGTAAAGCCGAAAACAGTTATCAAGAAAAAGATACCGCCAAAGGTTTTTAATATCGAGTTGGCACTGACTCCGAGTCCCAGAAGCCAGAGGAATTGCTTGGCTTCGCTGAAAAAATAGGGAACAGCCCCGAGGGGCGGGCTCTCCTGTAAAGCCGTCAGGGCATTTCTCAGCCACTGAAAACGGTTGATTGAATCAACAACTCTATAAGTAAATCCATGGGGT
>JAOZKP010000639.1 GCA_029935295.1 bacterium
GCAGGATCACGCTCAAAGACCACTTTTAAATCTTCCTTGAGTTGAGAAAACATTCAATTAACCTCCTGAACCCTATTGCCGCACAAGTTATTGTGCAATAAGAATTATCAAGTATCACATACTCAGTGATATTTTTTATCATCCAAGCCTTAATTTAGATCAGAATTATCATACCCGACTATTTCTGTCAATTATTTTTAAAACATTTTAGTCAGGTATTTACGAGTTAGATGAAGAAGAACCATATTCAACCTTTTTTACCGTTCTTAGCAGTCGACAACTGTAAAAAAATCTCCTATAATGCACGAGTTTTTATTGGTAAATCCATTATCCTATCCCTAATAAGGAGCGAAAAGATGCCAGATTTTAAGTATCAGGATCCAATGCCACTTGGTACCGACACAACCAAGTACTACAAGATTGAAGGCTCTGAAAAATTTGTTAATGTAGTCGATTTTGATGGTCAAAAAGTTCTTAAAGTTGACCCTCAAGCCTTGACCGTACTGACGAACACAGCCATGCGGGACGTTTCATTCCTGCTCCGCCCCAGCCACAATGAGCAGGTTGCAAAAATACTCAGCGATCCTGAGGCCTCTGATAATGACCGTGGCGTTGCAATGGCATTCCTGCGTAATGCAGAAATCTCTGCCAATTTTGAACTGCCCCTCTGTCAGGACACCGGAACTGCAACAGTTGTTGCTAAAAAAGGTCAGCAAGTCTGGACCGGCAGCAACGATGAGGAACGGATCTCTGAGGGAGTCTTCAAAACTTATACGGAAGAGAACCTTCGTTACAGCCAAACCGTCGCTCTCGACATGTATAAAGAGATGAATACCGGAACCAACCTACCGGCACAGATTGATCTTTATGCGACCGGCGGGGATGCCTATAAGTTTTTATTTATTACCAAAGGTGGCGGTTCCGCAAATAAAACGATGCTCTATCAGGAGACCAAAGCTCTACTTAATCCGGAAAAACTGGTGAGCTACCTTACTGAAAAAATGAAAACCCTTGGAACTGCAGCTTGCCCTCCCTATCACATCGCTTTTGTAATTGGTGGCACCTCGGCTGATGCCTGCCTGAAAGTGGTAAAATTGGCAACAGCTCGTTATCTTGATGAATTACCGACTGAAGGGACTGAGTACGGTCAAGCTTTTCGCGATGTCGATCTCGAAGCTAAGCTGTTAAAAGCGGCTCAGGACTTGGGAATTGGGGCACAATTTGGTGGTAAATACTTTGCTCACGATGTACGGGTTATCCGTCTCCCTCGACACGGCGCATCCTGCCCGGTCGGCATGGCGGTTTCCTGTTCTGCAGACCGCAACATTAAAGCAAAGATCACCAAAGATGGCCTTTTTGTTGAAGAGATGGACCGCAATCCGGGTCGT
>JAOZKP010000640.1 GCA_029935295.1 bacterium
GATTTTCTGACCCGTTTTATGCTCAGCAAATGTCTGATGGCACCCTGAAAATCTTTGCCTATTTACTTCTATTGGAAGATCCAACACCACCTCCTTTTGTCTGTATTGAAGAGCCTGAAAATGGACTGTATCACAAGCTTCTTGAAACTCTGGCTGCTGAACTCCGTACGCATGCGACCGGGAAGAAAAATGCACCCCAACTATTTATCACAACGCATCAGCCTTATTTTGTTGATGCACTTGCATCGGATGAAACATGGATTCTTGAAAAGGATGATGATGGTTTCTCGATTATTCGCAGAGCCAGTGATGACGCAACAGTTAAGGCCATGGTCGAGGAGGGTTTACCCCTTGGCAGCCTCTGGTACAGCGATTATCTGGATGCGAGGTAAAGCCAATGCACTTTGAAATACTCGTTGAAGAAAGGTGCTTAATCTCCGCCACGACAAACAGACCGGAACCCCAGCAAAGAGATGAAGCGTGAGATTCATAAACAGACAGTCGACTATTTTTTTGACAAACCATAAAATTTGGTATATATTTTGATATATATCTTATTTGTGTGAGCTTTAGAAAGGAGGTTTATTATGCAATCCGCTAAAATATTTACTAATGGACGTAGTCAGGCTGTAAGGCTGCCAAAAGAATTCCGCTTCTCAGGCAATGACGTTTTTATAAAAAAAATCGGCAAAATTGTCGTACTTATCCCCAAAGATGATCCGTGGTCTGTATTAGCCAACAGTCTTGACCAATTCTCCGATGATTTCATGGAAACCAGAGATCAGCCAATCCAGGATGGTCGAGAAGGACTATGATTAAATTTATGCTTGATACCAATATTTGTATTTACATTATCAGGCAAAAACCCATAAATGTGATTGACCGATTTCGCCAATCCCAAATCTCAGATATTGGTATCTCTTCTATAACATTGAGTGAACTTGAATATGGAATAAGGAAAAGCGCAAAACCCGAACAGAATCAATTTGCTTTATCCCAATTTTCAGCGCCACTCGAAATTTTACCCTACGATGATCTCGCGGCTCATTATTACGGCAATATACGGGCATATTTAGAAAAACAGGGTACTCCGATTGGGTCGCTCGACATGCTGATTGCCGCCCATGCACTTTCACTTGACTGTACACTGATTACCAATAATGAAAAAGAGTTCACCCGGGTTCCCAACCTTGAAGTTAAAAACTGGATTTAGCTTCGAAATCAAAATAAAGTTAAGGTTATAAACATCCAAATTTCACTGGACAAGTTAATTTAATGATCCCTTCAGTTTTAGCCCGGCATGTTGAACAGGGAGTTAAAGACTTTCTGCGCACCACCTTTCCCGTTGCCACGCCTCTTTTCGCGGATACCATTGAACAACTTTTGA
>JAOZKP010000037.1 GCA_029935295.1 bacterium
CAGGATATCACCAAATGGCAGCACTGCTGGGCTGAATTTTTCCTGCCTGGCTACGGCTGGGTTCCGGTTGATCCGGCTGATGTCAGAAAAATGATGCTGAAAGAAAACCTGAAACCCGGAGATGCCAAAACCCTTGCCTACCGCCGTTATTTTTGGGGTGCCTGGGATGCCTACCGGGTGCAACTGGCAATTGGCCGGGATCTGACCTTAAATCCACCACAAACAGCCGCACCGCTGAATACATTCAGCTACCCTTACGCTGAAATCGACGGCAACCCTCTGGATTTTTATCAACCGAAATTATTCAGTTACAAAACAACCTACCACCAAATTCATTAATAATACCCATAAGTCAAGCCTGACCCCGATTTGTTTTAAGCTCGGAATCTGAAAAAGATTAAAAGTGTGCAATACCACGGTTGACAACTGTGACAAATTATTGTAACGTCAAAATGATTGTGGTTTTTTGTCAGGATTGGAAACAGACCTTTGACTATCAAAAAACTTGGTTATCTTTTTCAACTTTAGTTTGGGAGAATTAAACAATGAGTTACGAAAATGTACTGGTCGAAATTGTCGCTGAAAATGTCGGTGAAATAACTCTGAATCGACCTAAAAACTTAAACACATTTAATCTGCCGCTGGCACGTGAATTAAACCAGGCTTTACTGGAACTTGATGCCCGTAGCGATGTCCGGGTGATTATCATCAAGGGAGCCGGCAAAGCTTTCTGCGCCGGAATTGATGTCAGCGATTTTTTTGGCAAGACTGCAATGGAATACAAAGAATGGATTGAAACAATGGAAACCCCGCTGGTCAATATGAGCCGGATGAAAAAACCGGTTATTGCCCAGGTCCACGGTGTGGCAGCGGCCAACGGCGCCGGTATTGTTGCCGCAGCTGATCTGGCGGTAATGGCTGAAGGTGCTCGTTTCGGCCTGACGGCTATCAATGTCGGATTGAACTGCATCGGGCCGATTGTACCCGTAAGCAAAGTTATCGGCCGTAAAAGATCTCTGGAACTCCTTTTTGACGGACAACTGATTAAAGCCGACAGGGCTTTAGAAATGGGACTTGTCAACCGGGTTGTGGCGGATACCGAACTTGAAACTGAAACCAGAAAATGGGCTACCGGTCTGGCACAAAAAAGCCCGATTGCCCTGCAAATTGCCAAAACTGCCTTCTATGGTGCCGCCGACCAGGATTATTACAA
Source organism: bacterium (assembly GCA_029935295.1). Classification (GTDB taxonomy): domain Bacteria; phylum Desulfobacterota; class Anaeroferrophillalia; order Anaeroferrophillales; family Tharpellaceae; genus Tharpella. The sequence goes on from JAOZKP010000037.1 coordinate 1,214, forward strand.
GGCTTTCGAATATATGAATGAAGCTTTCGCCCGGATGTGCACAACTGAAGATGCGGCCGAAGGGATCAAAGCTTTCATGGAAAAACGTACTCCTGACTGGCAGGAAAAGTAGACTGCACCTCAATCGATAAACTTTTCTAAAAATAAAAAAAAGGGGCCGCAACAATTTGACTGTTGCGGCCCCTTTTTCAATAATCTGCTATGGCTCGGTTAAACCCTGACATAAATAATACAGACCCGGTTCAATCAATAAGGGTATCTCTAAAAATTAGATTTTTTGTTCGAGTGCAAGGCGGATGAGGATTTTAACCGGAGGAATATATTGAATATTTCGAGGATTAAAATTTGAGTCCAACGCCGCAATCGGGCACTTGTGCCCTTCAGGGTGAAAAGGCAATTTTTAGAGGCACCCATAAGAATCAGGAAGCAGGACTAAGCTCACTGCGCATTATTTCAAGGAGATCTTCAGTTTTTGGCAGAACCCCGTAAAACTCATACAGAACCTTAGCCCCGGCCGGAGTAATTTTCAGAATAAAGGTTGCCGGAATATTCTTAACTTTGACCTTCTCCGCCAGCGGATCGGCGAAAAGCGGGTAGCGAATGGCGTAGCGCTTCTTAAAATCTTCAACCTCAATGAAGTCGTCACCATAACCTAAACCGATAAATTTGATCTTGTGAAAAAGGCCCTCTTTTTCAACCAAACTATAAATTTTATTCAAATTTTTAGTCAGGCCCCGACAATGCGTACAGCGGCTCTGGAAGACATTAGCCACCAAAAGGTCGGTTTTAATGTCAGTCAACATAAAGTTTTTTCGGGGCTTGAAAAAACCGAGATAGGCTGCCATCCGATAATCGGTCGGAGTCTCAAGCAAGATCGCCCGAACGGTCTCACGGGTTTTATGCGAAGATGCACAACCTGAAAACAGAAAAGCACAACCAGCAAACACCAACATAAAAACAATCGATCGATACAAACGCATAGCCCCTCTCCTTAATCCCATCAGGCACTAAATATAAATATAGTGCCAACATACTAATAAAGCCCCAAAGCCAACCTGATTTCAAAGTGGCAGTACCTTACAGGAACTCTTCAGGTTATCAAATCTCACCTTATACCTACTTTGTTTCTCATGGTTTTGGCAACCCAAAAAATGCATAAAGCAATTTCAGCAAAATTTAATCAGGATTCGTAAACCATACGCACACTCTGAAAATGAGTTGCAATGTTGAAAACAAGTCAAAAACTCTAAACTGCAAAATGGTCTTTTTATGTGGATATCTGAGCCGATTTAGGGCATAATCATTATGAAAACCTCATTTGCCAATCTCTGATTCTGTGAGGTCACAAAAAACCACATGAACACAAGCTAACCTTTTCGGCTCAGGCCAGGATGGGATTTATGAGTATAGAACAACCGGGTAAAATTCTTCCTCCTCAAAGTATTATTATTACATTATTTGTCTGTTTAATTCTGCTCTTTCAATCTCCGCTTAAAGGTTTGCATATCCAATCTTCCGCCTGGGCCGGAGACCCAGGCTGGAACAACGCTTTCGACTCTTCTCCAAAAAAGAACTCTCCCTCTTCAAGAAAATCGGGCACGCCCGGCAATAGCTGGAATACAGTCATTGACAACAACACCTACAATACTAAAATTGACAACGACTGGAAAACCGGGAAAAGTTCCGAGTCAACGGAACAGGTCCAACCACAAACCCCGAACCAACCCCAGGCTGACATTCATGAAAACCAGCCGACGGCGCTTGCATTAATTGACACCCTGCTGACTGCCAACCAACCGGCCGAGATACCACAAACCCTCTACATCAACAATATGACCAAGGTTCAATATGCCGGGGCGGTCTCGATGGCAATGGAGGGCATGCGCCTTTTCTGCGGCGACATGGATGAAGAACAAGAAGGTATCTTTAAGTCCCGTTGGCTGCCTCTTTTCAGGTATCCGAGTCCGGAGATTGTCTTCTACATTAACCAGCTTAACCCTCTTCTGGTTAAGTTTTTAGCCCTCCGGGCCGCCATAAACGATTGTCTTGAAGATTTCAATGCCACCCAACTTGCAGTTATGAGTTGCGCCGAGATTGGTGATGCTTTTGGAGTATCTCAAGCCATGGATTCGGCCGTTATCTATGCTCTGGTCGGCAAGGTTCTTAATGCCCGCCTGCAACTTGTCGGCGAGAATATTATCGCTTTGGGAGAGCCGCCTAATGCAGCGGGTTTAATGAAAAAAGCCCAGCAAAAACATGAAGATGCCTTTAAAGAGTTTTTCCAAAACCCACTTATCTCTATTACTCCAAGCAACCTTAAAGCCGTACCCGGCCGAGAATATACGTTCAAGATAGAAATTGACGATTATGATAATTACAAAAGAAAAGATAAGCTCTCTCTCACTTGTCAGGGACGGGAAAAAATTGAAAATGGCGTACTGATAATCAAAAAAACTTTCCATAAAAAGATCGGCACAAACGAAAAATTCACAGTCCAACTCCACCAATATCCCGGCCCCAAAATCCTGGCAACGGTAACAGCCGATATTACAATGGTAAAAAATCCCGGCTGCTGGACTTTGGTCGATTGCCACACCTATGAAACCGGAGAAGAGAGCTTCCTCCTTACCTATACAATCGACAAAGAAGAGTGTCGTATTGAAAGTTCATTGACTCCACCTTCATACACCGGAAAAAATTTTCATTTCGGTTGCTTAAACAGCTGGAAAGCACCACCTCAAAGACTCTTCCCCAAAACTAAAATGCAGATTCCGGTCAACATCACAAGGCTTCAGCCGCCTCTTACATGTGAAAAATTCAGCGAGGAAAGCTTCAGGAAACTCGCGCATAACGCATACAATGCACATGGGAAAGAAAAGGTTAAAATTCTTAAAGATTTATCCGATTGTAATACCTGCTTAACTAACTGCGGAACCCATAAAAATCCTTGTGGCGGTTGTGAGAAACCTGATCCCCCTTCAATACAACTTTCCTTATTCACCGACCTTGAATTATCTAAACAAGCAGAAAACAACCCCTGGACAACCGGCTCTCTGAATAGTTCAGCAACTCAACTGAAAAACGGAGCCTTTAAAACTCAGGCATTGCTCACCCAAATCGCACCAAATGGTATCCCGGAAGATCGTTATAATAAAGACAAACCAAATTCAATCTCATTTCATGTTCAGATAACAAATGGTTTTTTTTATAGCAAAGATGCTAACTATCATAACAGCGGAGCTTGTCCAAGATTCCGGGTTGGAGTGGTATACATCTACAAATGGGATCCCAGCGGCAACCAGATCAAACCTCTGGATCTTGGCAGTCAAAATGCTACCGGCGCTCCAGCCAATCCATCTGAAGTTCTGACAAGTAAGCAGGAAAAAGCTGAAAAAATTATTTTCCATCAGCACAATATCAAATATTTTGCGACAAATATCAAAGCTCTGAAAAAGCAGCTCAAAAATACCGACGATCCTCAAGCCAGAGACAAACTGACCCGTAACCTGCTCTACGCCCAGGATGCTCAGCAACGGGAGATCGATGCCATCACGACGATTCAAACCGGCCAGTTTGTCCGCACCCGTACCGCCATTGATGCCTTGAACATGAAAATCATGGCCGATGAAAGCCATAAACTTGTAGCTCATTTTCACACTCTTAAACGTATTCTTGAACGTGGACCGCGATTAATTGATCTGGCCCCAAGAGCTGATCAATTAGAATTAAGAAAATTTTTCCATCGCAATATCACGGCCAAATATATCAGTACCGGCAAGAGCGAAAAACTGTACGATACTATGAAAGCCTTGGGTAATCGGGTTCTGGGCGCCATTGAGGTTGAAAAAGAAAAGCATGAAGAAGATGCGGACTTTTATGATCGACAACTATGTGCGGCTCAAAACGTAAAAACCTTTACCGATTATTCGCTGATGGCGCTATCTTTTGCCACTACAGGCCCCACCGCCGCCTATACTCTTTTTGGCAATCCCGGCGTGATCACCTCATCCGGGGTTGTTTTTACAGCTTACAGCGGGGCCAGCGGTTATTTTGAAAAAGGCATAGGAGAAGGAGTTAGCCGTATGCTCTCTTCATTCAATGCCTGTACAATCATTACCGATGCGGGTATGCGCGGTTATCAGACCGGGGTTCTGCAAAATCTTGAAGAGTATGCACAAAATCCGCAAAAAGTTGCCCTGGATGAAGAGAAAGCCGGTTTTACAGGAGCCGCCTGGAGTGCTGGATCCGCCGCCGCTTTTTCGGTAGCTATCAAGTTTGGCATGCGAGCCTACCAAAACCGTCAGCAAACCATAAAAAATCGAGAATTCCTGAATAATCTTAAATATGACAAGGCTATAAAAGATAGTCAGGTGCGTCATTTTAAGCGCCGCACGATCGCAGGTGCGAAAAAAGTAAAAACTTTCAGACATCGTCAGGAAGCGTTGAGCCGAGCTGGACAGGCTAATGCACCAAAAAGTGAAATCTTAAAGTTAAGATGCGAGCTGGACAAAGCTTACAAGGATATAAAAACTGACTATTTTGCCAAAAAAATAATGAAATCGATGGCGACAAAGGCAAAAGCTAGCTATAAAACTGCTTCCGGCAGGGCCCATCATAAAACAGTTCATGCCTACAATTCGGCTGACACAAGATTCACAAAACAACTCAAAACAAAGCTTTCAGAACGAATGAGTAAAGCCGGATATAGTAAGCAGGAATATAAAACATTTTCCAACTCGGCCTCTAAGGGTGGGATCGGCATGGATGTTGATATAGGAGCTAAAGAACCACCTCGCTACAAAATCAAGGGTGGTAAAAAAGTCCGCAATCCAGAACACGATATCTGGCGCAAAAATATAACCCGTAAAGTTAATGGTAAAACCAGTTCTCTCAGCCCGCAAGATTTACAAAAAGCCGGCCAGAAACAACTTAAAGCTGCCTTTAAGGATGTCTATGGACGTAAATCGGGTGAAGCGATGGTTGAGTTTACCACCAGCTACCACCCCGAAGCCTATCGCGATCCCCGCTGGCTCGGCAGCAAACAAAGTAAAACAGCACTCGTCTATAAAACTGATTCTAAATGGACCCAACAAGCAGCCGACGTCACCGATTTCAAGGTCAACACCATGGACAAACATAATCCGTCAATGGGCTACTATGGCAGAATGCAGGAAAATTGCCGGGGCGTGGTTAAAGATTTCAATACCAAGTTGCAACCGCTGTTTAAACACTCTACAAACCCGAAAGCGGTTAAACACATGAAGAAACTAAAAGATGTCATGGAACGTTTTGCCAATAATAAAATAGGCCCGGTAAAAGCTGAACAAATGCTCCGAATGCTGACCGGCAACAAAGACGGAATCAGAGAGGTCTCAAAGCGTTTCAGTTTAATGCTCCAGGGTTTGAAAATGCCCGGGGCGAGTGCCCGATGAAAGTTAGGATCAGCGGCATTGGCGCATTGTGCGCCTGCGGTCTCGATTTTACGACGGCGACAGCGGCCCTGTTTCAGGACCGCCGCGACCCGGTACCGGCCCGCCGTTTCAAACTTGATCACCCCCTGCCCTATCCGGTATTTGAGCTTCCACCTTCTACTCTTGATGCGCCTGACGAAAATCAGCCCTGGCTGCGAACCAGCCGCCTGGCGGTTAATGCGGCCCGGGCCGCATTAGCAGATTCGAGCTGGGAAGAGATAGATACGACGGCACCGAATTTATCCCAACTCAAAGTTGGCGTCTCTATCGGCACGACTGTCGGCGGTAGTATGAATGATGAAAAATTCTACCGCGATTTTCGTGAACATAAAACCCCTGAATTACAACCAATCACCCGCTATTTGCAAAGCAATCCGGCCGCAGTTGTAGCCGAAGTCTTTAATCTTCACGGCCCGCAGCTGACCGTGGTTAATGCCTGTTCATCGGGCACGGACGCGATCGCGATCGGCACGGAGTGGGTCAAGTCGGGACTTTGTGATGTTGTTCTCGCCGGCGGCAGTGACGAACTCTGCCGGGTTACCTGCAACGGTTTTATCTCATTAATGATCAACTCAACTCAACCCTGCCGCCCTTTTGATGAAGATCGCAATGGCCTTAATCTGGGTGAGGGCGCGGCAATTTTGGTTTTGGAATCAGATAATATTTACCGACAACGGCGAATATCCAGAGCAGAAAATGAGCAAACTTTGCCCCAAGCCTTCATCGCCGGCAGCGGCAGCGCCTGCGATGCCTGGCACCTGACCGCACCGCATCCTGAAGGCCGGGGACTACGCCGGTCTTTGCAACTGGCCTTGGATGACGCAAAAATAACTGCCGACAAAATAGCTTTCATCAACGCCCACGGCACCGCCACAAAAAATAACGATCTGACCGAAGGCAAGGTTCTGAAAGAGATGTTTCCGGAAACCCCTTATTTTTCCACTAAAGGCCATACCGGCCACACTTTAGGCGCAGCCGGGGCCCTGGAAGCCGCCTTTACAGTTGCCATGCTGCAGACGCATAAAATCCCCCGAAGTTCCGGATTTCACAAAATCGATCCGGAAATCGGCCACGCCCCGACAAGCTCCGCGCAAACGGTTAACGGCAGCTTCGCCTTAAGCCAGTCGCTGGCCTTCGGTGGCAATAATTCGGCTTTGATTATCGGCCTGGAGGAGAGCTTAAATTGATTCCTCTGGCAATAAATGGTATCGGCCCGGTCGGTGCTTTCGGTGCAGGCATGGCAGACTTCAAAGCAGCCCTTGCGGGCGACATCAAGATTAAGCCGGAAATAACCCGGATCACAACGAGGAACGGTGACCATGATTTACCGGTCTTTCGTGCCGACAGCAAACCCTTGGCACAATTCATAAAGCCCCGTAAATTGCGCCGGCTTGACAACTTTTCCCGACTAGCCCTGTTCGGAACCGTTCTCGCAGTTGCAGATTCAGGCATGGATCTGGAGGGTTCACAAACCGGCCTGATTGTCGCAAGCGCCCACGGGGCCACGGCCACGACTTTCGCTTTTCTTGATTCAGTCATAGACGATGGCGACGCCCTCGCCTCACCAACCCTGTTTTCCAACTCCGTCCACAACGCCGCCGCATCTCATATTGCGGAACACTTCACCATCACCGGCCCGACATTAAGCCTGACTCAGGGAGCTAACTCCTTAACCATGGCTCTGATTACCGCTGGACAATGGCTTGCCGGCGAGCGGGTTGAAACAGTTTTATGCGGTGTCATCGACTGCTACTGCGATGTCTTAGGCTACTGCTGGCAGAGTTATCGGGAACAATCTAAAACTACGAAACTGAATCCGGCTGCTGGCCCCGGTGAAGGTGCACTCTTTCTCCACCTCAGCCGTGCCCGGAGAAGTGATCCCAAACCGCGATACGGATATCTCAAAAAGGTTGCACCTGATAATGAAGAGTCACCTGTAAACCTGCCCTTTACAATCAGTCACTCCCATTGTTCAAAACCGCTAAGTTCAGACAGTGAAACATACCTGAAGCTGACGCCTGCCAAGAACCAGCCGCAGGTTGACCTAGCTACCATCTGTGGCGACCTCCCCATCCCCTCCAGTTTTGATTTGGCAGCTGCCGCAGCGCCACTGCCTGACCGACCTCTTCCTGAACAATCCAGCCTGTGAATCGACAAAAACCGTTGACAGGAAACTGTTATTGGATTACGAATCACGCTGATTCTTAAACATAAGGGTATCTCTAAAAATTAGAATTTTTGTTCGAGTGCAAGGCGGATGAGGATTTTAACCGGAGTAATATATTGAATATTTCGAGGATTAAAATTTGAATCCAACGCCGCAATCGGACAAAAAGGCAATTTTTAGAGGCGCCCGTAAGGAAAAGTCGTGACAGAGAAGATAGTTTCATCCGTTTTGGTCGGTGGTGGGGTACGCAGCGGCAAGAGCAGTTTTGCCCAGAAGATGGCAGAAAATATGCCGGGCCGCCGGGCCTATTTGGCGACCGCCCAGGCACTTGATCTGGAGATGGAAAAACGGATTGCCAAACATCAGGCCGACCGCGATGAGCGCTGGCATAATACTATCGAAGAACCGCTGGAATTAACGGCCGCCCTGCAAGCGGCAAGTGCTGAATTTGATATAATTCTGGTTGACTGTTTGACCCTGTGGCTCTCTAATCTTATGGGCCGTGATGACAGCGATGAGCAGATTCTGAAAACGATTGACACTCTCGCAGATAAATTAAACCGCCTGCCGGCAACGATTATTCTAGTCACCAATGAAGTTGGCCTGGGACTGGTGCCCGAGCATCCATTAAGCCGCCGCTTCCGGGATCTTTCCGGATTTGCAAATCAGCGTCTGGCAGCCGCCTGTCAAGAGGTCTATTTTACGGTCTGGGGCCTGCCGCAGAAATTGAAATAGAGGCGTAATTACTCTGTACTCTCTGTGATAAAAATATGAACTCAATTATAACCCAGATTCGCTTAGCCCTCTCTTTTTTAACCACTTTACCCTCAGGCTCTTTCAGCTCCGAGGTTCCAGAGGAGACTTTAGGCCAAACTCAGGCATGGTTTCCATTGGTGGGGTTATTACTCGGGCTGTTTCTGCTTGCCGGCGGACTTTTCTGCAATCTCTTCCTGACTCCGGCAATTACCGCCGCCCTGATTCTTCTCCTCCATTTTCTGCTTACCGGCGGCTTTCACCTCGACGGCATTGCCGATACTGCCGACGGCCTGATGAGCGGAAAAGTTGACCGGGAAAAAATCTTCTCAATTATGAAAGACAGTTTTCTAGGGAGCATGGGCGCGACCGCCCTGATTCTTTTACTGCTGCTTAAATTCAGCGCTCTGCTGACCATCGTCAAGAATGCCCCTTTAAGCCTGATTCTCTTTCCCATCTTCGGCCGTTATGCCATCATTCAGCTGACGTTCAGCTCCGAATATGCACGGCCAGAAGGCGGCCTCGGAGCAATTTTCACCAACCATTGCGGCAAGCGTGAGCTTTACATCGCGGCGATCACTAGTCTTACAGCCGGGCTTTTATTTGCCGGTTTCGCCGGGTTATTAGTTTTCTTTACGATTGTTTTATATGTCATTTTAATCAGATATGGCGCCCGTCGTAAACTTGGCGGCGTCACCGGCGATATTTTAGGCTTCACCTGTGAGAGCAGCGAAGCCCTGACTCTGATTATGCTTGTCGCCTTAATGTAGGATAAAAATGCCGGAAAATTTCACGACCCTATTTCTTCTGCGCCATGGTGAAACGGTTAACACCCTGGATGGACCATTGCGCTATAACGGCCACTTTGATGTTGATATAACCGCTAAAGCCCGAGCCCAAATGGTTCAGCGCGGGCTTGAATTTGCCAATCTTAATATCACCACCGTCTACGCCAGCGACCTTAAACGTTGCCGGATCGGCGGTGAAATTATTGCTGAAAAAATCGGCTGTCCCCTGATTTTACGCAAAAATCTTCGGGAGATGAAGATGGGCGACTGGGAAGGTCTAACTCTTAATGAAGTCCGCGAGCGTTTCCCGGAACAGGTGGAACAGAAATTTGCCGATTTCATTAACTACCGTATTCCCGGAAGCGAAACCGTACAGGAGGTCGGGGAACGCATCTTTCCCGAGTTCGATCAAATTATCGCCCGCCACCGGGGAGAAGAAATTCTCATCATCGCCCACGGCGGGGTTAATCTGCTTTTTATCTCCCACATCCTGGGCCTGCCAAGTGCGGAAATTTTTAACCTGGGTCAGGATTTTGGATGTATCAACAAAATCCTGATCGGAGATGATTTTCACAAAATTGAAATGCTGAACAGCTCCGGCCTCCATTAATTATTACAAAGAGATTGAATTTATGACTGAGAATCACCTGCAACCTTATTTGAAATTGACAAAAAGCTACTTTGCGATCATTCTGTTATTGCTTGCGGGCACAATGCTGTTTCTATCCGCGTGCTCCTCAACCCCGAAAAAAACGGCCACATTTACTCCGCCGCCATCGCAGAAACTTGAACTCGGCTTCTACCAACAGGGCATCGCTTCCTGGTACGGCCCCGCTTTTCATGGTAAAGCTACTGCCAGCGGCGAAATTTATGATATGCACGGCCCCACCGCCGCCCATAAAAAACTGCCGTTAGGCACCCGAGTTCTAGTAACCAATCTCGAGAATCAACGTCAGATTGAAGTCGTTATCAATGATCGCGGGCCCTTTGTCAAAAACCGGATTATTGATCTCTCAAAAATAGGGGCCCAGCAGCTTAAAATGATTGGCAACGGTACGGCAATGGTACGACTCGATATTCTCGAACTGCCGCAAAGTATTTCCAGCTCAAAAGAGCATCCGTTTGCCATTCAGTTCGGAGCCTTTAAAAACCGGAAACCGGCGCTAAAACTACAAAACCAAATTGCCCAAAAGAACGATTCCGTTTTTATCGATGAAATCAGACGCAGTGACGGTATCATTTTCCGGGTACGCTTAGGCTGGTTCAACAGCCGGGAGGCGGCGCATAAAGAAGCCCGGCGCCTTGGTTTTCGCAACGCCCATATTTTCCGGCGCTGAACCAACCGGAAGAAAAAAAAGGTAGCTATTCAACCAATTTCAAAAACCATTTAAACCACCCGTTCGCTAACGCTCACTAGAGAGCACAGAGATAGCAAGTAGAGGTTTTTCTCTGTGTTCTCTGTGGTTAAATGCTTCACGGGTTATCCCGTCAGGGATGTTCCGATGAAGAAATTTATGCAAAGCTAAAAAAGATATTACGCTGAACAGTTACGAAAAAAGTAACCTAAACTTACAACCCGGCCCTTACAAAAAACCTGCTTTTAATAATACGAACAAGGAAACAAAATGACTCTACCCTCTATAATCAAAGTTCATGTTCCGGAAACTCATAATGATTTTCTTGAACGTTGCCTTAAACTGCCGCCGCTATTCACCTGCACCATTGCCTCGACCGAAACTGCTTTAATACCCGGAGTTTCAGCCGCCGGAGCCAGCCCGGAACTTATTCCCTATACTGCAGCCGCTGATGTTGAGGCGCTGGTTTACGGCCAGGCTCTCTGCCTCGGTAAAATCCCGGAGAATCCGGTTGGGCCGCCGTCGCCGGTAATCATCACGATGGCAGCTTTAAGAGAACTTAACGCACCTTTCTTTGTTGTCGATGCCGGCAATGCCATCACCCCCAAAGTCCCGATGTTTACTGCCGGCCGGAAGCCGGGCCGGGCAATAACCGCACCGGAAGCGGTTGCCGATGTCGAAGAACTTTTCCTTCAGGGGGTAATTATCGGGCAGCAACTCGCCAGCAACAACCACACCCTGATTTTAGGCGAAAGTGTGCCCGGCGGCACAACTACGGCAATGGCCGTGATGGAGGCTTTGGGAATAGCTGCTTTAGGTAAAATCAGCGGCAGTATGCCGGGCAATAATCAGAATTTAAAACAGGAACTTGTCTGCCGGGCCATGCGGGAAAAAGAGTTGGAGCGCGGTTCCGCCCTGAATAATCCATTAACTGCGGTACGGCTTCTGGGTGACCCCATGCAGGCGGTTCAGGCCGGCATCGCCATGAGCGCCAGCCGAAAAATCCCGGTGCTGTTAGCTGGCGGTACCCAGATGATTGCGGTTGCGGCCTTAATTGGCGCACTCTTGAATCAACCGACAGCCTTGCAGGCTATAACCCTACGCGGCAGTAAAGAACTGATTAATGATGCCCTGGAAGCGCAACTGAAGAATATTGCAATCGCCACCACCGCCTGGGTCTCCGAGGATGATTCCGCCGATCTCCGCTCTTTGATGCAGCAGCTGCCGCAGGCTCTGCCACTCTACTCCGCCGGACTTGATTTCTCGACTTCCCGTCACAAAAACCTTCAGCTCTACGAAGAGGGCTATGTCAAAGAGGGGGTCGGCGCCGGGGCCCTGGCTTTAAGCACGATGCTTTACCACAACCTGGATAATCTCAAGTTCCTGCCGATGATTGAAAAAGTCTATGAGGAGATCTATCTTGACTGATATTTTTTCACACAAACTAACCGCAGCCGGCAAATGAAGCCGGAGCTTAAAAATCTGGTTGAATCTTATCTGAAACAGATTGAGGACGAAAGAAATTCTGATAACCGACCTCAGAATTTATTGGATAAATTTCAAATTACACCTCTAAGCCCGGACGGCTCTGACCGGCTCTATTATCGGGTTACCGCTCCCGGGATTAAGTCCTTCATCGCAACCGACGCTTCAGGCTGTGCTGAAAAGGATAAAAACAGCAGCCTCAGCCAAAACAACTCTTTCCGACGAATTCAACAACACCTTAAAAAATTAAATTTTCCGGTTCCCGACTACCTTACGAATGAATCTGCAGGTGATGATCTCTATCTCCTGGATGATTTAGGTGACACAACCCTGCACAATTTTGTCAAAGTTCACGGCTGGAGCAGCAACACCATTGCCCGCTATCAGGAAGCCTTAAAATTACTGCTGCGGCTGCAGATTGATGCGGCCGCAACTTTCAACCCGAACTGGGCTTATGCCGGCGGTTTCTACAATTATGAATTGATCGTTACCCGCGAGCTCAACTACTTTCTCGAAGAATTTGTCATCAACTTCTGCCGGATTGAAATCACTACCGCCGTAAGAACTGAGCTGAAAACGGAATTCAAACTCCTTGCCGACACGGCCATGCTTGCCCCGACAAATTTTTTCCTCTATCGTGATTTTCAGTCCAAAAACCTGATGCTGTTTCAGGATAAAATTTTCCTGGTCGACTTCCAGGGCGCCCGGTTAGGTCCCATTTACTACGATCTTGCGGCCCTGATCAACGACCCTTACACTGAAATTCCGTTTCCTTTGCGGCAAGATCTGCAAGCGTTCTATTACGACCAACTAAAAATTGCGAACTCAACCGACACTACCACCGACCCGGCGGCCTTCGCTCACAACTTCGCCCTCTTCTCTCTGATCCGCACCCTCCAGACCCTGGGGGCCTTTGGCTACCTGACCCGCTGCGGCAAGAATCATTTTGCCCAATACATCCGGCCCGCGCTGACAAATCTCACCTACTACCTCGAGGAGTTGCAAAAACATAACGCCGACTGCGAACTTAAAACCCTAAATCTGGTCAATAAAAGAATCGACCTCTGGCAAAAGGAATCATGCAGACTCTAATCATCGAAATCGACCCTGAACTCTGCAACGGCTGCCAGGTCTGTGTCAAGATCTGCCCGGCCCGGGCCTTTACCCTGATTGACAAAACCGCAGTTCTGACCGGAGAGTGCACGTTCGCCTGTGATCACTGTGCCGCCGCCTGCCCGCAAGCGGCCATCAAAACCAGCTCTCCGGATTTTGCCCCCTGCCACCTGACTACTGTCACCGACTCCACTGAACTTACTGCGACACCAACTAAACCCGGAGAACTTGTCGCCCTGATGCTCGCCCGGCGCTCCTGCCGGCTCTATACCAACCGGGAAATAAGCCGGGACATACTCACAGACCTGGTTAATATTGCCATAACCGCACCTTCGGGCACCAACAGCCAGCAATGGACTTTCTCAATCATCGATAAACGTTCCCGGGTCACCGCATTTGGAACTGAAATTGCGGGCTACTATAGAAGATTAAACCGCCTGGCCAAAAAGAGATGGCTCCGCCAAATATTAAAATTCTGCGGCAAGCCGGAACTCGATCACTACTATCATGAATATTATGATTCAATTAATGAAGGACTTGATTTATGGTATGAAAAGAATGAGGACCGCCTATTCCACGGAGCCCCGGCGCTGATCTTCATCGGCGCCCGGCCCGGCGCCAGCTGCCCCGGTGAAGATGCACTGCTGGCAACCCAGAATATCCTGCTCGCCGCCGAGAGTATGGGCTTAGGCACCTGCCTGATCGGCTTTGCCGTCGAAGCTCTGCGCCGCGACGCAAAGATTCAAAAAACTCTGAATATCCCCGCTCCAGAAAAAATCTACTCCGTCATCGCCTTAGGCCACCCCGCCCTAACCTTCCAGCGCCCGGCCCAGCGCCGTAAAATCTCCATAAACTGGATAGATTAATTCATA
>JAOZKP010000641.1 GCA_029935295.1 bacterium
TGGGTGTTTATCCGGTTCGGTTGGATGCTTCAAGGAGTTTCAATTGCGGGATATGTTTAATCTCGTCGATTATCTACCTTGACAAGGGTTGGCGGCATTACTATTTTAGCCCCGTTAGCACTCTTTGGGTTTAAGTGCTAACGGGGTTTTGGCTTTTTTAATGAAGGCGAAGAGAGATTTTATGACGATGTTGTCGGCACGACAGATTAAGGTTTTGCAGGCTGTGATTGAGGAATATATTCACAGTGGCGAGCCGGTGGGATCGCGGACTCTGTCCCGCAGTTCAGCTTTTCAGTTGAGCCCGGCAACTCTGCGTAATGTCATGGCTGATCTTGAGGATGAGGGCTTTTTATGTCAGCCGCATACCTCGGCCGGTCGGATTCCGACCGATCTTGGTTTTCGTTTTTATGTCAATAATCTGGCTGGTTTTACTTCAGTGTCTGCGGCAGCACAGTTGCAGATCCGGGCGCGGTTGGAGGTTGCCGGCGGCCGCCTGGAAGAGGTTCTGCATGACGGGGTATTGACGCTGGCTCAATTGACACCCTATGTTGGCGTCGTTAGTCTGCCCGATTTTCGGCAGATGATTATACGTCATATCCGCTTTGTCAAGTTGCATGAGTGCCGGATTCTGGCAGTGGTGGTTTCGGTTTCCGGGGCGGTGCAGAATATTTTATTTGACTCTGAAACCAGCCTCTCGCAGGACCAGCTTAACCGATTTTCCAACTATCTTAATGCTCTGCTCGGCAATCTCACATTGAGCGGGGTTAAGCGTAAAGTTCTTAAGGAAATGGCCAACGATAAGCGGGGTTACGATGAACTTTTTGCCCAGGTGCTGGCCTTAAGTAAAAGTTTTTTTGCCAAGGATCCGGATCAGCAGAGTGACGTTATGCTTGACGGCAAACTCAATTTGCTGGAACACCCGGAATTTTCCGATGTTGAGCGCATGAAGGGGATTTTCAAAGCTTTTGAGGAGAAGGGTTCGATTCTGAAAATTTTGGATGGAGCCCTGGGCGGCGAACAGCTGCGGGTTATCATCGGAGCTGAGAGCTGTTGTGAAGAGATGCGGCACTGCTCGCTGGTGACAGCGGAATATGGACGCGAAGATCGGATTTTAGGCCAGATTGGCGTAATTGGCCCGACGCGAATGGATTATTCAAGGATTATCCCGCTGGTGAATTACATCGCCGATGCCATGAGCCGCCGCTTACAGAATTAACTCAATTTTCTGAGTTGTGTTTTTTCTTGAATTTAAATAATTTAGTTAGGGTCTCTCGCCAATACGTTTATGCCCTTTGGGTGCAAAGGCACCAAGAAAGCTGAGAGGGTACGAGCTTAGGCTTCGCCCCTTCGTAACTGGGGTCAAACTTGACATGTTGCTGGGA
>JAOZKP010000038.1:0-11834 GCA_029935295.1 bacterium
ACGGGGTCAAAGCAATGTCCGGCCTGAAAAATTGGCGGTAAAGGCTTTTAAAAGAACATTTGAACTACCAACAAGTTAATTCAAGATTGAAACTGGAAGGACTATGGCTAAAGGTAAAAATGACGGAGGACTCGGCGGACGCCAGAAAGCGGCAATTCTCCTGCTCGGGCTCGGCGAAGATGTCGCATCGACCGTACTGAAACACTGTAGTGAATTTGAACTCCAGCAACTCAGTCAGGAGATTACCCATCTCGGAGATATTCCCGGAGAAGTAACTGAAAATATCGCCAGTGAATTCACCGAGACAGTTGGACATAAACTGGTTTTCTCCGGCGGCAGTGATTATCTCCGCAATATCCTCGTTAAAACCATGGGCGAAGACAAAGCTGACAACTTTCTTGATAAGGTCCGCGACTCACTGCGCCACAAACCTTTTGGCAATCTGACACATGTTGACGGTAAAGTTATCGCTTCATTTATCAAAAATGAACACCCCCAGACTATTGCCCTGATCATGGCCCACCTCGAACCGGATCAGGCGGCCGAGATTATCACCCTGCTACCGGAAGGTATCCAGGGCGATATAATGTTGCGGATTGCATCTCTGGAAGCTGTTCCAAGAGAGATGATCGATGAAATTGAAACCGTTCTTGATGAAGAACTTAAAACCACCGGCGGCATGGCCAGCGAAGGCCTGGGTGGGATTGAAGCCGTCGCTGAAGTCTTTAATAATCTTGACAAGAATTCTGAATCACTGATTATGGCAACGATTGAAGAGAGTGATCCGGAACTGGCGGATGAAGTCCGCAAACTGATGTTTACGTTTGATGATCTAATCAACGTTGACGACCGCGGCATCCAATCAATCCTGAAAGAGATCAACAACGAAGACCTGCTCCTCGCCCTGAAAACGGCTGTCGACGAAGTCAAAGAAAAAATCTACGTCAACATGTCACAAAGGGCCGCCGATATGATTAAGGATGACCTTGAAGCTATGGGTCCAGCCCGGCTTACTGACATCGAAAAATCCCAGCAGAACATTGTCAAGGTTGCCCGAAAACTTGAAGATGAAGGTAAAATAATTATCGCCTCCAAAGGTGGCGGAGGTGATGTAGTTGTCTAACCGGAATTTGACCCATAATAAAAATTTTCAAACTTTGACCTACTCCCGGCTTAAAGCGCAAACGGGCGCAAATGGAGATCTCGGGAATGGCACTACCCACATGAATCTAGTTAGAGATCTTAAGCTGCCCAAACTCAAGAATCACCCAAGCCGAAACCGGCACCCCGGCGGCGGGAAACGGCACCCGGAAGCTCGGCTCTTTCAAACCAGCTCATTCCCGCCGTTTTCAGAAACAGGTTCCGCATCCTCGCCTGGCAGTTCAGAAAACAACGTGATCAGTCAGGAAATCAGAGATGAATATCGCCGTCAGGCGGAAGCTGAAAAAGATCAGATCGTGACTTCAGCTGAAGTTGAAGCCGCCGGCATTCTTATCACTGCTGAAGCCGATGCTGAAAACCTGAAACGAACAACCGTGGAAGAAGCTAAGGAAACGGGCCTAAAAGAGTCTCAAGAAACCATCAAACAGCACATCACCCACCTTGATGAACTATTTGCAAGTCTGACAACAACTCAAAAACGTTGCTATCAGCAACATGAAGAGGCTCTGATCAAGCTGGCTTTGGCCTGTGCTGAGAAGATTATCAACCGGGAAATTTCACTCGATGAAACCGTCATAGTTGACACCGTCAATGAAATTTTGCGGGAAGGGCAGATTCAGGGAGAGACTACCCTGCTCTTAAATCGTGAAGATTTTGATCTGATTGACGTCTTAAAACCGGAGATTCTGGCAGACTTTCCCAACCTGACTAACCTCAAAATAGAGGTCAGCGAAACGGTGGCCAGAGGCGGCTGTATTCTTGAGTCTCCCATGGGTCGTATCGATGCCAGTCTGCGCAGTAAGTTTGAAGAACTTGAACGCCTGTTGACAAATGGTTGATTTCGCCTCTCTCAGCGACCGGATTAAGGAAGAAAAACTCTTCCGCTATACCGGTCAGGTTACCAGCCTCACCGGCCTGGTTATTGAAGGTGACGGGCCACCCGTCTCCGTCGGTGATCTCTGCCGGATCGAAAATCCGCAGACCGGAACCAATATCACCTGTGAGACTGTCGGTTTCAGAGATCAGCGAATCCTGCTGATGCCGCTTGGCGACCTCCAGGGAATTGCTCCCGGAAACCGAATTTTTTCCCTGCGCCAACCGGCAACAATTAAGGTCGGCGAAGCTCTTTTAGGGCGGGTAATTGACGGCTTGGGACACCCACTCGACAATCTTGGCGATCTCTCTGACTGCCCGGAAGAAATCCCTCTTTACCGTGACCCGATCAACCCTTTCCAACGACGCCGGATCGACTCGCCAATTGATCTCGGAGTGCGTTCTATCAATGGATTGCTAACCTGCGGCAAAGGCCAGCGTATGGGAATAATGGCCGGTTCCGGAGTTGGGAAAAGTGTACTTTTAGGAATGATGGCCCGTTACACCAAAGCTGATATCAATGTCATTGCTTTAATCGGCGAGCGCGGCCGCGAGGTTCGGGAATTCATTGAACGGGATCTCGGGCCCGAAGGTTTAGAGCGCAGCATCGTCGTCGTTGCAACCTCGGATCAGCCGCCGCTGGTGCGCCGCCGAGGAGCTTTTCTAGCGACGGCTATAGCTGAATATTTCCGGGATCTTAATCGTGACGTCCTCCTGATGATGGACTCTCTGACCCGCTTCGCCATGGCCCAGAGGGAGATCGGACTTGCCATCGGTGAACCACCTACGAGTAAAGGCTATACCCCGTCGGTTTTCTCACTGCTGCCGAAACTTCTGGAACGTACCGGCCGCGATGCCGGCAGCGGCTCAATCACCGGCCTCTACACCGTACTCGTCGAAGGCGACGATTTAACCGAACCGATTGCCGATGCCGCCCGCTCTATCCTCGATGGCCATATTGTCCTTTCCCGCAAACTCGCCGACCGTAATATCTTTCCCGCTATTGACCCACTCGCCAGCAAAAGCCGGGTCATGATCGACATTGTTGATCGTCAACAAACTAAAAATACCGGTGAACTTCTAAACCTGATGGCAGCTTATCAGGAAGCGGAAGATTTGATCAATATTGGTGCCTATGTCAGCGGCAGCAATCCGCGTATCGACCGCGCCATAACTCTCCATGAAAATATCACAAACTTCCTGCGCCAGGAAATTGAAGAACCCGCCCAATTAAGCAACAGTGTCACAGAACTTGAAAAACTGCTGCAGTAACCCGCCGTTAAAAATTCCCACAATAGCTGATTGACAAAGAGTACCACTTTGAACTAGTATAGGCTTGGATAAACTAACAGCAATCTTTTTCATTGTGGTTAAAATGACGACAAAACAGTCCCCTGAAGAGACTAGCAAACTTGGCCTGTTACTGGTGGATAAAGGTTTCATAACCTCAGAACAACTCCATACCGCCCTACGTCTGCAACGTGCCACTCCGCCAACCTCTCCAGACTACAAATATTTGGGCCAGATCCTGGTCGAACAAAAATATATTGATGCCCAGCAACTGCAGTTCATCATGCAGAAATTCGGCAAAAAAAGTCGCTTAGGTGATATTCTAGTTCGCTGCAAAGCCATCACCGAACAAGAGTTGCAAATCGCCCTCGCGGAACAGCGTAAAAGCGGTGAACGCCTGGGCACAGTTCTCCTTAAAAAATCCATGGTCTCGGATGAAACCATGCGCCAGGCTTTAAGCAGCCAGCTCAATATCCCTTATATCGATATCAGCCGTCTCAACATTGATCACAATCTAACCAAAATAATCAACCGCGACTACGCATTTAAACATAAAATAATCCCGATATCCATGACTGACACAAGTATCACCCTGGCCATGGATGACCCCACCAATACTGATGTCGCGTCTGAACTTGAGATGTTTACCCGTTTGAAAGTAAACATTGTCACGTCATCGCAAAGTGCAATCAAAGGTGCTTTCAACCGGCTCTACCCGGGTGAAAACCAGTCCGGTTCCAGCGACACCACCCTTGACGATGACAGTGACACCTCTCTGGATATCAGCTTCGATTTAGACGATGAATCAACGGACGAAATCCGCAAACCTCAGTATGTAGAAGCCCATGAAAGCAAACGGGCTGACTTGGTAGTCCAGAAAATTCTCGGCTGGGCCCTACAGAAACAAGCTTCTGATATCCACATGGAAAATCTGGACCATCATATGGTTATCAGGTTCAGAATTGATGGCCTGCTCCAGGAATTTGATTTAGGAAGCTTACAGGATGACATCAACCTATTTCACCGAGAGATGGTCTCCCGAATCAAGATTTTGGGCAAGCTTGATATTGCTGAAAGGCGACTGGCCCAGGACGGCAGTTTCCGCTCCCATATTGTCCGTAACGGTGAAAAAACCAATATCGACTTCCGGATCTCAATCGTCCCCTCCTACTACGGAGAGAATATCGTCATCCGGATCCTTGATTCACAGAAAGCACCCTCCACAATTGAGAACTTAAAATTTTCTTCGAAACTCACTGAAAAAATGACCAAACTGTTCATGGCAAACACCGGCATCATTCTGGTTACCGGGCCGACCGGATCAGGCAAAAGCACGACCCTGCAGTCGGGCCTGCTGACCGCCTATCGACCCGGTTTAAAGGTGGTTACCGCTGAGGATCCGATTGAATATGTTTACGATCACTTTATGCAGTGTGAAGTTAACGAAAAAATCGGCTTAACCTTTGCCAGTTATATCCGGGTTTTTCTACGCCATGACCCGGAGATAATTATGATCGGTGAGATTCGCGACAGTGAAACCGCTGAGATGGCGATCCGGGCGGCCCAGACCGGGCACCTGGTTCTTAGTACCCTCCATACCAATGACTCGCTGGGAGCCATTTCCCGCCTTGCCGGCTTGGGCATCGACCCCAGTATGATTTCATCATCTCTTATCGGAGTCATCTCGCAACGCCTGGCCCGACGGGTATGCGAAAACTGCGCCGAACCCTACACTCCTGCCCCCGATCTGATCAATGAGTTTTTCCCGGCCCCGCCCACAGACATTGAGTGGCGTAAAGGAACGGGTTGCGACAGGTGCAACCACACCGGTTACAAAGGGCGGGTTGCCATCGCTGAACTCTGGGAACCCAGCCATCATGACATGTTGTTAATCAACAAAAAAGCTGAATTTGAAGAGTTGAAAATCAGTGCCCGCAACAGTACTATTCCACTCATCGAAGAAGCAGTTATAAAATTAAAAGCCGGCGAAACAACCCTGGACGAGCTAACCCGGATAATCCCTTTCTCATTCATTGAGGATTACCGCGAACAGCAACGACTACAACTCCAATCATAACCAAATATTAAGGTAAGACAATATGCCCTATGAACTAAAAATTGAGACTGCTTTCGCAGCTGCTCACAACCTGCTGAATTACTGCGGCCAGTGTGAAAACCTGCACGGCCATAACTGGAAAATTGAGATTTACGTCCAAGGCTCAGAACTTGACAAAAGCGGAATGCTGATCGACTTTAAGATACTGAAAGATCATACCAACACTATCCTTGACGTGCTGGATCATACCTACTTGAATGAGTTGCCGATTTTCACCGACAAGAGCCCGTCGTCGGAACTGATTGCCGAATACATCTTTATCGAGCTTGAAAAGATGCTGTCTGAACTCCCGGTTCAAGTCAAGAAAATTGTCGCCTGGGAGTCGGAGAAGGCCGCCGCATCATTCTTTCGCTAATTAACACTCGTCTAGGAAACAATATGGGCAATACAATACATGACACCCAGAAGATGCATGACTACCGTCATATCGACATCAACAAGGTCGGCGTCAAAGGGGTAAAATATCCGATCACCGTCCTTGATAAAACTAACGGTGTTCAGCACACAACCGGTCTGTTTAATATTTACGTGGGACTGCCGCACCTCTTCAAAGGAACTCACATGAGTCGCTTTGTTGAAGTCATTAACAAATACCACAAAAAAATTGGCATCAGCGTATTCCCGACAATACTTAGTGAAATCAGAGAACATCTGGAAGCTGAATTTGCCCACCTGGAGATCACCTTCGACTACTTTATCGAAAAAGAAGCCCCGGTCTCCAGAGCCAAAAGCATGATGAACTATGAGTGCACATTCATTGGCAGCCAGACAGCGGAGGAGATGAATTTCCAGGTCAGGGTTAAAGTACCGGTTACCAGCCTCTGCCCCTGTTCGAAAGCTATCAGTGAACATGGCGCTCACAACCAGCGCAGTACCGTTACTGTCAACTTCAGCTTTGACAAGTTTGTCTGGATTGAAGATGTGATTAAGACGATTGAAAACGCCTCAAGCTGTGAAGTATATCCGCTCTTGAAAAGACCGGATGAAAAATTTGTCACCGAAAAAGCCTACAACAACCCGATGTTTGTCGAGGATATGGTCAGAGATCTCTTCCAACGTCTGCAAAATGACAGCAATATCAGTTGGTTCACAATTGAAGCGGAAAATATGGAGAGCATTCATAATCACAACGCCTACGCATTCGTGGAAAAATACCGATAGATTGAAACAGCTCTCTTTTAACATTAAAAATTATTATTATTGATCAAAACCTATGAAAGAACTTCTTCTCTGGACATTAGCATATCTTTTAGGATCTATCCCGGTCGGCATTCTTGTTTCTGAATGGTTTAAGAGCGGTGACCCGCGGGAATCCGGCAGCGGCAATATCGGGGCAACCAATCTCGCACGTACTGCCGGTAAAAAAGCCGGCCTTATAACTCTTGGCGGCGACTGCCTTAAAGGACTGCTTGCCGTTTTACTGGCCCGTCTGTTTGGCGCCGGCGACGGGGTTGCGGCACTCGCCGGCCTGGCCGCTTTCGTCGGCCACCTCTATCCGATCTTTCTGAACTTTAAAGGCGGCAAAGGAGTCGCTACAGCTTTGGGAATATTCTTGGCTTTGGCGCCAATGGCAACCCTTATGGGAGCTCTGCTTTTTGCTCTGGTTACCGGTGTATCACGGCTTGTCTCTTTAGGCTCCATTGCGGCAGCAATCACAATGCCGCTGTTTATCTGCCAGACCGGCGGTAACTGGAAGGTTGTCTACTGCGCCCTGATTATGTCCGGATTTATAATCTACAAACATAAAGACAATATCCTGCGCCTCTGTCAAAACGAGGAAAACCGACTTTTCTGATCAAATTACATTGACTGAAGACGCTGATTACGTCGACGCTCTTTTTTGCTGAGACGGTTGGGATTTCCCTTTTTTCTGGTTAAATGGCGTCGGTTTTTATCTACGGATTCCTCCTCACCAGACTCTTCATCACTATTTAACGCCAGCAGCAAACGTTGCACAAACTCCCCGGATTCCAGAACTATAGCCCCGTTTTTTTCAGACTCTCTGGCAACTTCACGGTCAGAAGTGACGATTGTCAATCCGGAACCGTACTGATGCGCCATGCGGATCAAAACCTGATCCGCACTCCGGCCGGAAGTTGAAAAAGTTATCTTAACCCCGCTTTCAGAATAGTTACGCGGCTCACCGCTAACCGACCGACCTCCATCATAAACCACGGCAAGACGATTTTTGCTCAACTTGCGATATTGCACCAACAGCTGATTCAGCTCCGCCCGCTCAGCTTCAAGATCGAGCATTCCTAAAGCCTCTCCAGTCATCTCCGCAATCACGTTATAACCATCCAGCGCGAGCCACATAAAACCAAACCTCAAAAAACTGTTACCAACCTTTTTTCTGGTCGGACTTTGCTTCGCCCTCCGTAACGTGGTCAAAGCTAAAGCAATGACCCCAATCGAGACAGGGCGAGCTTTTGTTTGTTATGTCTCGATTGGGGTCATACTTGATATTTGCGTTTCCCAGCAACATGTCAAGTTTGACCCCGGGTATAGAGGAGCGAAGCCTAAGTTCGCACCATCTCAGTTTTCCTGGTACCTTTTAGTTCAATTCATAAAGTTGAAGTTGAGTACATAAAAAAGGCCGCACCATCTAAACCAAGAAAGGTGCGGCCTGGCCATATGATTTACTCTTAAGACTTGACGCGTGGGGTGACTTTTAATCCTTCGGCAGTTTATCCTCGGGCTCAAATTTTCCGGCTTCGCGTTCGGCAAAAAACTGCAGGGCAACTGCGGGAAAGAGGGCATAAGAGAGTACATCTTCAACACTCTTCGCTTTATCTCCGAGTTCAGCCGTAAGTTTATCCATTTCCGGCGGCAGAAGATCGGCCGGGCGACAGGTAACCGGTTCTTCTTTTTTTAAGGCCTTCTTCTGCACTTCGGCATTAAAAGGGGCAACAGAACGGCCATACATCCCTTTCAAGACATTTTTGGACTCGGTCGGAATCATCATATAGCGCTGGCCGGTAATCACATTCAAAGTCGCCTGGGTACCGACAATCTGACTGCTCGGGGTTACCAGCGGCGGATAACCGAAATCTTTCCGGACCCGTGGGATCTCTTCGAGCACATCTTTCAATTTATCGATCGCCCCCTGATCCCGCAGCTGACTTTCGAGGTTGGACATCATGCCGCCCGGTACCTGGTAGATCAGAACATTGGTATCAACTCCGGTAAAACCGCTCTCATAAGCAACATACTTTTTGCGAACATCTTTAATATAGGCCGCAATCTCCGCCATGGCACCGATATCAAGACCGGTATCATATTCAGTACCCTTGAGCGATGCCACGAGGCTCTCGGTCGGCGGCTGTGAAGTTCCGGATGAGAGTGACGAAATTGCACAGTCAACAATATCAACTCCGGCTTCGGCCGCTTTCAAGTAGGTCATCGGCGCCATACCGCTAGTGCAGTGGGCATGCAGATGAATCGGAATATCGACTTCACTCTTAATTGCTTTAATCAGATCATAGGCATCATAAGGTGCCAGCAGACCGGCCATATCCTTTATGCAGATCGTATCGGCTCCCATCCCGGCAAGCTCTTTTGCCATTTTGACGAAATAGGCGTTATCATGTACCGGGCTGATGGTATAGCTCACGGTAGCTTCAGCAATTTTGCCGGCTTTTTTTACCGCATCCATCGCCGTCCGCATATTCCGGGGATCGTTCAGGGCATCAAAAATGCGGAAAACATCCATGCCGTTAGCTGCGGCCCGTTCAACAAATTTCTCCAGAACATCATCAGCATAATGACGGTAACCGAGAATATTCTGCCCCCGGAGCAGCATCTGCAGGCGGGTATTAGGGATTGCTTTACGCAGGGTGCGCAGACGCTCCCAGGGATCTTCCTTCAAAAACCTGAGACATGTATCAAAGGTCGCCCCGCCCCAAACTTCCAAAGACCAGTAACCAATGCGATCAAGTTTCTCGGCAATCGGCAGCATATCTTTGGTCCGCATTCTGGTTGCCAGCAACGATTGGTGTGCATCCCGCAACACAGTATCCGTAATCTGTAATTTTCCCATATCTTAACCCTCCTGAAGATTAGTGCCTTACAAAATATTTCCATCAAAAAAACAATGAAATATTTTGCTGAGAGCACTTATTTGCGGGCCGGAAAAGACCCCTTAGGTTGCGGAAAATATTCCCGCATTATTCAGCCCATCAGACCAAATTGTACACTGTATACCGTGCACAATTGTAGAAAAAAAGCGTGACCCTGTTTACACAAGATCACGCCTGTAAAAATCTTTATTCAATAACAGCAATAACGGTATCGGACTCAACCGCATCTCCAACCGCAACGTTGATAGCTTTCACTTCACCATCAACCGGAGAAACAACCGGCATCTCCATTTTCATGGCTTCAAGGATTACTACTTCATCACCCTCTGCAACCTGATCACCAACACTAACTTCAACCTTAAAGATTTTACCCACCATCGGGGAGATTACTTCAGCCATCGTTTTTTCCTCCATGTTCAGTTATTTATTAATAATTTTGACTTGCTATCAATTATAAGCCAATTTAAGCCAAGGTGCTTATCACATCACTTTCCCTTTTGCAACAGTTTTTCCATCTTTTCACTAATCTTCTTATCCTCTTTAATATCCAATGAACGACGATAGCTCTTCAGGGCTTCATCGTCGCGCTCCAACTTCAGAAAAATATCACCGAGATGTTCAAACAGAACCGGATCGTCATCAATCTTCTCCCGGGCTTTGAGTAAATATTCCAAGGCTTTATCATAGTCCTTGCGGGCAAAATAGAGCCAACCGATACTATCTAATATATACCCACTATCCGGTTTAATCTCCAATGCCCGGTCAAGCAGCTGTTCAGCATCATCAAGCTGCACCCCCTGTTCAACGTAGGTGTAGCCAATAAAATTCAACACCGTGGCATCATCGGGATTTTCCTTCAGCAGTCCCTGCATTACCACGACACTCTCGGAAGCCTGGCCCAGATCATTATAAACCACCCCGAGAGCAAAGCGCAGTTTGTAGTCATCCGGGTACTGCACCAAAGCTTTATTAAGAATATCGAGAGCCCCCTGATCGTCACCCTGCTTCTGGTGCAGTGAGGCGAGCATCCGGTAGAGCCCTATTTTTTCCGGATATTTTGCAATAAGTTCATTTAAGACCTCCTCGCAGAGTTTGAACTCCTTCCGCCCCTCATAAACGAACGCCGCATGGACCCGGGCATCATAATAAAGGTCATCCCCCGCCGGGATTGACAGGAAAAGCTTCAGAGCCTCATCCTGTCTTGCCAAGGCCTCCAGGCTGGAAGCGAGATAGAAAGTAATCCGCTGTTTTTGCGGATACTCAGCATGTAGCTCTTCCAAGATTTCAGCCGCTTCCTGATAACTTCCCTGCTGAAAATAGATCAAAGCTATCTTGACATTAATACTTGCAGGCACATCTCCCTGCTTTCTTAAACGCTTAAAAATCTCCAACGCGGCATCAAGATCACCATCACCGACCAGCAACTGTCCCAACCGCTCTAAAGCCTGACGATCGCCATCATCTATCTCCAACAACTTTTTATAAGCCGCAACCGCTTCTTCCCGACGCTCAGTAAACTCGTAGATCAAACCGAGACTAAGCCAGGCATCGGGCATCTCCGGTTCCAGCTGCAAAGCCTCCTTGAAATAACGTTCAGCGTCATTGTAAAGTTTTAACTCGGCATATATTTTCCCCTGATAAAAAGGCGCTAAGACATCGTCAGGATGTTTTTGCCGATAATCCTTTAAGAGCTCTAAAGCTTTCTCATATTCAGCAGTTTCGACATAAAGTGCAACCAAGTAGAATAACACTTCACTGTTATCTGGATTCTCGGCAATCAGATCTTCATACTGTTTTACAGCTCTTTTTTTATCACCGCTGACTGTATAGATCCCGGCCAGCAGCCGCCGCGCCCGTGAATTACGGGGGTCAAGTTCAAGAGCGGCCTCGGCATGCACCAAAGCATCACTTACCTGGCGGTGTTTAAACAAAAGTTCGGCCAACTCGAGTCGCAAATAGAGAGAGCCGGGATCCGATTTAACCGCCCGTTTCAGACTCTGCAGGGCTCCGGCCCGAGCCTCGTTGCTATTCTGATAACGCAGCCAGTTGTAAACGGAAAAATAGTAGAGTGACTCAGCCGAAACCCCGTCAGGAAAAACCACGGCTGATTTTGTCAAAGTCATTGCGACCTGACGTTCAACCGGCGGCTTAACCGTACTGCAGCCCGAAAAGAGAGCAACCCAAAAAAAAGCTGCGAGCAGAACAATGACTACCGCACAGGAACCGTAGCTGCGAACCTTTGAGTTCGTATTATGCACAAATCTTGATGAAATTTTAGAAAAATTTTCTCTTTGCAATATTAATCCTTAGTAAGT
>JAOZKP010000038.1:11934-15168 GCA_029935295.1 bacterium
TAACGAACACGACCTTTTTTCACCTTGAACGAGGAAAGTTCTACAAAACATTCGCTGGCAGCCGCAGGATAGTCATAGAAGGCTATCATAAACGGCAGTTCCCCGCCGTTCGGAGGCAGGTTGACGGCGCTGTTTTCGAGCATCGCTAATTTTTTACTATCCAGAAGGTCAAGTTCCTCTTCAGAAAAACTTACACCGCCGGAAGTAATCACCTCAGCCAACACCTTACCTGTTTTATCTACCAGCACCCCTTTAATTTTAAGGTCGGTAACCAGTTTCGGTGAGCTGTTTACAACCTTGCCCCGCAATACGATCACAACCCGCTCAGAGGGCAGGCGCAAACGCTGATTGGATATCTCCTGCAGCTGCAGATGTTTTGTCATATTTACTGAAAAGCGCTGCCACAAACCATAACCGGCCCACAATGCTAGGCTCAGAACCAGAAAACAGGCAAGCACCATAATCAGAGTACGTTTCTGATTCCCTCCGGAGGTCGATTTTGTCCCCGGCTCAGGCTTTGACTTTTTCGCTGGAATACTCTTTTCATCACTCTTTGCAGGTCCCGCTGGCTCAGCAACAACTACTTCAGCATCAGCTCCAGGATCAAGCAGGCCGGCAAAATCGTCATCGGCATCAATTTGTGTTGGTTTTCCTGTACCGGTATCCACAGCGGCATCAGCGACAGTTGCTGAATCATCATCCAAACTGTCAAACTCAATATCGCCTAAATCAATATCGTCAATATCTAAAGCCAGATCTTCAATGGCAGAATCATCGGCATCATTATCATCTTTATCGTCAGAATCAGCACTATCTTCGACGGCCGATTCTTTGACAACATCAAAATCAGCTTCATCACTATCAAAATCATCTGACAATTCAAAGATTGTATCTTCATCTCCAGCCACAGCCGCAGAATCATCGGCCACAACCTCAGGCTCACCCCCGGCATCAGTATCAGCTGATGAAAAAAGTTCATTAACATCGAATTCATCTTCAGCTACAGCCTCTATCGGATCAGAATCACCTGCATCACCTTCAGCAATAGCCTCAAAATCCTCATCAAATTCAATATCTGCAGAAAGATCAGCAGCGGCTGCAGCCGGAGATTCTTCCTCATCTATTTCAGAGAAATCAGCGGTAATATCCGATTCTTTTGTTTCAGGTAAAGGGTCAATTGTATCTTCTATAACACTGCTGTCACCCTGCGGGGAAAAGCTGAACTCTTCCTGACAGCGGGAACAACGCAGATTAACCTCAATACCCGGACTCAAATTTTCATCGGGTAAATTGAATTTCGTCAAACAACGCGGGCAAGTTACAATCATGACTTAAAACACCACTTAATTTAGCGACCTGTAAATTACTTGTTTGCGGACAACGCCCGCGTTAGACAATTAATAATTTTTGACTATAAACCGAGAATCACTTTCTTGGCAAGAAAATATTGCTGTTGCCAGAGAACAAATGCTGGCATTGCTTATAAATAAGTCAGCCGGCGGCGGTGAGCAGAGGTGGCAGCGAAGCCAGAAAAGCCCGCTGCCGGAACGCTGCAACCGCATCGCTACCGACAGTTTCAACCTGCAAATGAAGTCCGTCCGGAAAATCATCCCTCAAACTGTCACGGACCTCCGGCAGAAGCTTACGTAAATTCTGGGCCGCTCCCTCACCGACAGCCAGAAATTTAGCCTGCAACTCCTGGCGACCGACAACCAGCTGGGCCCCCAGCGGCCCTAAGTCTTCAAAGTCAAGATAGATCATCAGAGTATAGAGGTTGCTGTCTGCACTCCCGCCGGATTTTTCATCCCGGGTCAAACGCAGCCACAGATCACTGAAACTCTCACCGCTCCACAACGGCAGCATTAACAACAGATCCGCTTCACTCCGCAGACCCGGATTATTCAGGATCTGATTCAGCTCAATCATATCCTTTAATGAATGAAGTGTCGATCGTAATTTATCCGACAATTCAGACGCCCGGGAAGATCCATCTTTTGCCAGAGACTCGGCCAACGGGCCGGTATCAAGATCAGCCAGCAGCCGCAGCAAACCCTCTTTCACACTCAAAGGTTCCCGTCCTGCTGCCTGCCGCACCTGTTTTTCAGTACCGTTCAACAACAGTGTAGCCAACTCCGGCTCATGCAACAGACCCAGCTTATCAAGGGCCAGACCGGCCCCGCCGTGCAGATCATTAAGCAGAGTTGAAACTGAAAACCGGCGGGTCAAATTTTCCAACAAGTTACGCGAGGCCAAAGGCAGAGGCAATGTTTTATCCAGCAGCAACTCTTTTAAGGCCAAAAGGTTCTCAGAAAAAAGATTCGGCTTGACCACGACCTCACTTAAGGTCTGACGAGTTGACTGCGGTAAAACCGCAGCATCCTGTTCTAACAAACTCAGCTGAATAAAGGGATCGATACTCTCAAGACGCACCGTCAACAAACCGGTGGTTCCCGGCGACGCTGAGCCGCGGGCGACAACCTCAGAACCGGCAATCTCAAGCAGCAGTTTTTCCGGGCTCAGAACCTGGTTAATACGAACGGTCAGGGTATCTCCCAAGCGGCCGATAAGTAAGTTTTTCAACTCGGCCGAAGGTGGCTGCAGTTCAGCAGCAACCACTCTACCGCTGTCAGCTTTAGCGGAACCGGCGGCCACCGGGTCAGCAATAGCTGGATCTAAAAAAGAGACCCCATCAACCAATGCGTTTACACCCTTCAGGATATCGGGCCGCTAAATCAACATAAAGATCTTTACCGTAATTCCAGAACTCACGATGCCGATCATTAACCTTACCGATTTCAGCTGCGGGATTTCCAGCAACTATGATCCCGGGCGGAATTATTTTTCCGTTTGGAACAACCGCCCCTTCAGCGACAATACTCCACTCACCAACCTTGACATTGAAAGACAAGACTGCACCAATCCCGATGACCGCGGATTCAGCTATCTCAATACAGTGAAGTTTAGCCCCGTGGCCGATGGTAACCCGACGGCCAATTTTAGAAACCGCTCCGGGATTAATATGAATAATTGCCCCCTCTTCGACTGCACTTTGGGGACTGATATCGATAGTACCGTAATCGCCCCGCAAAATTGCGCCATGACCGACATAAACATTTTCCGCCAGGCGCACATCACCAATAATTATTGCCGTCTCCGCCACATAAGCGTGCTCGGAAATAGTCGGCCGGCGACCCTCAAATTCATAAATCGGCATTTCTTCTCCTGTTTCTATAT
>JAOZKP010000221.1 GCA_029935295.1 bacterium
AAAACCACCGACTGCATTCTTATTACCCATTCCGGTAACATGACACACCAGGCACTCCGGATCATGAACCTTGTTCTTTTTCTTAAGTATCTCTATTGCCTTGGCATGGTCGGTTTTCTGCCAATTTTCAACAATTGACTGATGACAGCTACCGCACCAATTACTTCCCAAATACATATTCACCGGCTTACGATTTTTCATCATCTCACGCTCCCGGCGCTCTTTCTCAGCCTTAAGAACCCTGTGCCGCTCCACATCATATCTTGCCACCAGGCTCTGCATCTGAGGATCGGGTACAACTTTTTTAGCCACAACCCGGGTCACCACCGGTTGTTCCACACTGAAGCCTTGATCCTGACCGGTTCTGACAATATCAATATAGGAGACATGCCTCCCCCCAAAATTGTTACAAACTACCGGCTTACCGGCAACAATCCGGGTTTTACCTTCAACCCGACCGGTCTCCCCATCAATAATTAAATCTGCATCCTTACCGCAACCAGAAATAATTTCTTGAATACGTTCACCTTGGGCATGTACTACCAAAATAAAGATATCATGCTTTATCTTATACTTTATTTTATTCACTGCTTTGACCGGATCAGAAGCAATAATATCTTTAACCTTGAAAACTTCCAAAAGCTGGGGGTCAACTACCGAGGTAACCAGCACCTTAATCTTTCCTGAATCTTTATTGAATCGCAGGAAAGGTAAAAATCCTTTAACATTGGCACAGATAAAATCTGGAACAAAGCTGCCTGCAACCTTTTGTACTTCCTGCATACCCAACATTGCATCCCAAGCCCCAAAACCCAAAACATCAATCTTATTATAACCCATTGCAGCAACGATATACTTAAACTCAGTTTCAGCTAGTAAAGAGTTGTAATTCGCGTAGTTACCAGCATTGATCATTATGGTCCGCTCGGGATCAGATTGTTGCAAAACCTGGTTCATTGCCGTTTTATAGCGGGATAGACCTCCCGCCTGTTTGCCGTGTCAGCCACATGGGGCGATATTACCCTTAATGCCACCGTAATAGAGGACACGCAATACCCCATCGTCAGCCATCGGTTTGACATTTACTGTAAATGCTCCTGCCATTACCGTTGAATACAACAGTAGGCAAACTATCAAACCAAAACGAAAAAAACTCCACTTCAATTTACACATTCTCTTAACCCTCATTACATAAAATTTCTAAAAACAAATCAAATCGACCAAGCAAGCCCTACCAGCAAAATGCAGAAACCCTATTCCCCCCAGTCAAAGTACCAAAAACTGCGATAGCGGAAACCTGATTTCCCCGATCCAGACGCAGAGAGCTCATCCTGACCATGGTCTCGGTAGAAAACAGGGCACCAACTACATTGCTATATTTCTGCTGTGGAGTAAGCGTAAGACTCACACCTTCTAATCTCGCACCATCTTTGGCATACGCCGTAAGTTGTATATTCTGAGCTTCTTTGGCGCGATTGAGCAAAACAACACCTGTCCACCAATCAACATCATTTGCTAAATGTGGCAGATCTCGAGAAGCCCCACTTTGCATTGCCAATAATGGCAGTGAAGCAACAGCATCATCTCCATACTGAAAACTCATAATACCTGCAAATTCTGATTCCGCAGACAGGCTTAACCAGGCGCCATTAATCTCTTCTTCACTAATCCCCCAAAGGGTCCCATCAAGAATTATTTCAACATGGGCAAAGGGTTGAATCTTGTGTAAGTAATCTACACCCGCAAGAGTCTCAGAACGACATACCAGGGATACATCAATTTCTCTATCTCCAGGATTGTATAAGGATATTTTAGTCTGCCAACCATCACCAACAGCTATATGGGGTACCAGCCACTCACGAGCCAGAGCCAATAATGGTAACTGATCCTTAAGCTTCTTACCGATGCTATGCAGAATTGCACCATCAAGACCGCTTAAGTCGGCATTAACAAGAGCCCAGCCATTTAAATTTACTCTTCCTGGATAATTCCCCTTTTTGTACTTGACCACCCGGTTAGCACTAAGGGTAATTTCTCTATGTTGGTAAAAAGTGCCATTATCTTTATAGTAATCTATACTCACCTGATTATCTTCTGAACCAAGTTGAGCAAGATAGAGTTCACTGTTAGTGTTCCAATTAGTACTACTAGTCAACCAGGGAATTACAACTTTCCCGGATCGGTCAGGCATACTTTTAGTTGAGCCCCAAAAGTGTGTATCATCACCTGCAAATACGAGCCCATTTAACGGTTTTGTAGAGCTTATTTTCACTGCCATAGGCTGACTGTAACTAAAATAGTCTGCAGTTGTTGGGGGCAATACTGCCAGAAACTGTTTATGAGCGCTAATCTGCTCAATATATCCTTCTCCAGAGGGCAAACCTTGATCACCGACTATCTCAATTGCAATTTCTCCAGGGGAGGTAAGCATGGCAGCACTGCCGACCCAGTATCTACTTGATGGATACCCGTAAAACCAGTGCTGAAAGGGAGCTTCGTAATCGACATAAAGATGAATTGAGCAACTGGTTTGATTATCTTTATCCGGAACCAGAAGGATTTCGTAGTTATCGTTTCCGGTTTCGCTGACAATCTCAAATGCATAGAGCTTACTATCAAGTTCCTTGTCAACAATAATTTCACTTCCTCTTTTCAAGAGCAGGTGAGAATCATTTGATATTGCTGATTGACGATCAAGTGCAACCTTTATAGTTGTTGTTGTTCCAATGGGGGGGGTAATAGAAAAACTTTCGTTGTCATCTGGCTTAACGATCAGCAAGTGGTGCCCTGGCTTTAGAGTTAAACTCTCATACTCATCACCTGTACTTAAAGCCATCTCTTTAACTATATCATAGTCGATAAACAGACGCTCTGGACGGCGGGCAATTGGTATCCAAACAGCCCCAGGATGGTCGGCAACTGAGCTTCCCTGCCAACTGCCACCGCCCATTATATAATTTCCGGCAACATCCTTTTCCAGGCTATAGTTATAAGTTTTCTCAACCGTAACTGTACCTTCAAAATCGGGGGGGGATCCCTGGTCATCGGCATGCTTAATCCGACACTGAACCTGATCCTCATTAACGCCATGAACAATTTTCATCTCATAACTATAGATGGGATAGGACCAGAATTCCTCTGAGGCATCAAGGTCAGCCGCAACCGCCGACCCTTGCTCGCCAATATATTTTAAGAGATAGCGGTGAAATGGTTCCGGATGTCGACAATACTCATAGAGAGTTTCATCCTCGGCATGGATTACAGCCAACAGCCCTTTTTTATCCCCAACCGCAAGAAAAACATTATGGGCTGCCGAGGGGTGAAAATCCTGATGTTCCATAATCGCTGCATTCGCCCAACCGTGGCAGATTCCGTACCATCCGGGAACATCCGGATCATACCAGGCCTCCCGGGCATTTTGGGTGGCTGCCGCAGGATAGTAGCCCCGGGTATAAAGATCATATTTTTCAATCGGCGAAGGGCGACCTCGATAACCATGAAGCAGTTCACCTTTTTCCAGAGGCCACCAGTATCCAGACCAGGGCATAAAATCGGCTTCACCCTGCAGAGTTTCGCCATAAAGTGGAAGTACAGAAAACAACAAGAACAGACAAATAATTACTGTACAAATTTTATTTCGGGAGATCATTACTTATGCTGCCCTTTTGTTGATCCATCCGGCGAAGTTCGGGGATTGGACTCTTTCTTGCTGAACGGGTTTCCGGAATTGACAGATGGCTCAATAAACCAATTATTATTACTCCATACCCAGTTAATTGTCGTCGGCACCTTTGCAAAGGTAAACCCCATCGCCTGAATTTTATTTTCCAGTTTTGTCTCAGCATGCAGATTATCATCCTTAATAACTACAGTGACAATTTTGCACTCTTTAACAATAATCTTTCCAATCCGGGCTTGCTCAGGTTTTAGGTAGAGTTGTTGCAATTGACCTAGATTAGAATGTTTACGGGCGGTAATATAGCTCTGCAAACGCTGACTGAGACGCACATTCTTATCTACAGCTACTTCCCCGCCCGTGCCACTGCAAGCCGTAAACAATAATATTGTAAATATGCTGAGCAATAAATTTAATGCCTTTCTGTTGTAATTTGCCATGATTACTTCCTTATTTTTACATTCATACATCATATTTTATTACTTAAAAAGCGAGTATATCAATAATCCATACCATTTTTCTAGTCAATCAAAATATTACTCATTAAATTTTTCTTTTATACTTACATCTATCGTAAATTTCGGGACAGCTGTTTTTTCCATAAAAAAGGAGAGACCTTACGGCCTCTCCTTTTTATCGATCTATCTAACAGTCTTACTTAAAACTAGAATCCTTTAGGGATTAGTTGCTAGTTGTACTAGTAGGACATTTGTAGCAAGCACCACAACCACAAGGACCAGTCGGAGCGACATAACCCTGAACCGCATCCATTCCAGTTCCGATCATTACAAAAGCTTCGACAGCATGATCAGAGGCAATAGAACCATACATCGGCGCTTCCGGCAAATCCATATCAGCCAGAAGATCAGCTACGGCTACAGCCTTAACAGACATAGGATCTACAGTAACAGTAGTGGTAGCACTTTCGCCATCAGCATAAAGAGTGATTTCAACCTTGTCTATAGTTGTCTTATTGGGGTTGGTCAAAGCAATTCCAGTCCACCAAGTACCATCGTCGGCGAGATAAGGGAGACAGAGATTACAACCACCCGCAAAGCATTCAGAGAACGTGCCGACATCAACCAGACAGTCACACAGAACCTTACAGGCGCCGGCACAGATGTCACCAGTGTCAGGCATTTCAACAATTTCAACCTTAACCTTGACAGCAACACCAAGTTTAACGTCAGCTTCGTTCGGATCATAGACCATGGTCGGAATGTCAATCAACAGAATCGACTGCAGGTTATACAT
>JAOZKP010000642.1 GCA_029935295.1 bacterium
CTCGTCGGCCCGGCCGTTGAAGAGAACTACAAAAAAATTGCGGCTGCCTGCTTAGGCTATGGTCATGCAGTAGTTTCTCAGAGCCCGATCGATGTCAACATGGCCAAACAGATGAATATCCTGATCAGTAACTTAGGCTTGCCGATGAATAAAATCATTATGGAGCCTTCAACCGGTGCTTTGGGTTATGGGGTTGAATACTCCTACTCAGTTATGGAACGTATCTCTCTGGCGGCTCTGGCCCAGAATGATGACAAGATGCAGGCCCCGATCATCAATGACCTCGGTAAAGAGTGCTGGAAATCCCGCGAAGTCAAATTGACAGAAAAGGAAGAACCCTCTTTCGGTCCTGACATGGAAAAACGCGGCGTTCTTTGGGAAGCCACGACCGGCATCGACATGGTTCTGTCTGGTTCCAACCTTTTGATCATGCGTAACCCAAAAGCAGTCAAGCTGGTAGAAGAGTGCATTGACGAGCTGATGGCTTAAAACTGACTGGATTATTTTTAATATTTAATAATTTTCTCAAAGCAGACAAGAAGTCTGCACTCGGAGGATAAGATATGTCTAAACAAGTAATCACTGCCGGTATCCGCGGGGCTAATGTGGTCGTTGACCGGGTTGAAGGCAAAATTAACGCTGCCATCGCCAAATTTGGCGCCGACAAAGAAGTAGCATTGCCTAATACCGCATACTACCTGCCCGTAATCTACGGTATCACCGGTATAAAGGTCGAAACCCTGGGTGATATGTTACCGGTAATGGAAAAATGTCGTGAATTGCTGGCCGATGTCCCGGTTGACAATTGCTGGACTCCTTACCTTGGACCTGGCCTTGATTCCGGCATGGCTACACTTTTTGCTTTCGATATGGAAGAAGCCCTTAAATATGTTGAAGGTTCTCCCTACTTGGATTGCAAAGAAGATCCGGAAGAGACTGATGCTGAAATGTGGCTCGGTGCTGCCGATGATATCATCCTGCGTAAACGTGGGGTTGAATTCGTTGATGGTTCCGCTCCAGGATTTGCTGCCGTCGTTGGTGCCGCCTCCTCACCGGAAGCTGCTGCCGCGATTGCTAAAGAGCTTCAAGAAAAAAGCATTTATGTATTCATGGCCTCTAACAATGAGAATGGTACAAGTTTCGCCAAACAGGTCGCCGAAGCCGGCACCCAGGTTGGCTGGAACACTCGTCTCGTACCTTTCGGCTATGACCACTCCGCCGCCATCCACGCTGTCGGCTTTGCCGTCCGCGCCGCCCTGACCTTTGGTGGTCAGACCCCGGGTGATTTCAAAGGCGTTCTCAAATACATTCAGGATCGTGTTTTTGCCTTCATTCTGGCCTTAGGACCGGTCTGTGACGAACAATATGCCGCCGC
>JAOZKP010000643.1 GCA_029935295.1 bacterium
CTATCTTCGGCATATATTGGATGCAACAGCCCGCATAGAAGAATATATACACAGCGTTGATGAAGATGATTTTCATCGGCAATCTTTAGTGCAAGATGGGGTTATTCGTCAGATAGAAATTATTGGTGAAGCTACAAAACAACTTTCTAGCAAATTGCGTGAAATCTATCTTTTTGTCCCTTGGGGAGATATTGCTGGAATGCGTGATAAATTAATTCATCATTATTTTGGTGTAGATATGGGGGAAGTGTGGCTAACTGCGAAAGATGATATTCCAATTCTCAAAGTGCAAATTGAAAACATTCTTGTAGAAATCACAGAGAAAAATGCAGAAGAATAATCGCTACAATTGGCATAGTATAAGTATAGGGGGTCGTTGTTGCTTTATTGCTTTAGTGGTTTTTTGAGGTTAGTTTGGGGTTTGTTTACGATGCCATGCTTTTTCCTTTTTTAGACAGGATTTACAGGATAAAGGCGGATGAAAATTGCTTTTAATTTCAAGGAAACTTCAGTTATGAAAAAGGCTCTGTTTTATTTGTTCTCGGTGGTGTTGTTTCTAATGTTTTCCTCTGTAGTTTTTGGCGGTACGATTTTTGGGCCAAATCAGTATGATCGAACTGTAGGAGCTCCAAACACCTTTACGGAATTTTTTTCGGCCATCCCTGGTGAAGCTTCTCTTACTATCACCAATGGCGATGAGTCAGGTAAACACAGGGTAACCAGTGCCCTGATTTATATTAATGATGAAGTGGTTTTTGACAGGGATGATTTTAAACAAAAGGATTATGTTTTTGAAATCCCTTTGACGTTGCTGGCAAGCAACTGCATGACTATTGAGCTGACGAGTAAACCGGGTACCTATTTTTCTGTTGAAATTACCCGGAAAAATACATCCGTCACTCTTGATTGTTCACCCGAATCTATTTTTATAGGACAGAGTGCAGCACTTCATTGGACTTCATTTTTGGCTGATACAGTATACATTGATAACGGCATCGGCGAAGTCCCACTGAATGGATCTTTAACAGTTTCACCAACGGAAACCACAACTTACACAATCACCGCTACGGGTTGTGAAGGCACGGCAAACAGTAGTGTCTCCGTAACTGTTACTGCAACCCCAATTCCATTGCCTACTGTGATCTCTACGGCAAGCCCTGAAGTGATCTCTGTCGGAGACTCTTCAACATTATCCTGGAGTACGGAAAATGCAGAAAGTGTTTTTATTGAGCCGGACATTGGAGCGGTTGATATAGTAGGGTCTTACATTGTAACCCCTATAGAAACAACAACTTACACTGTCACTGCTTCTGGCCCCGGAGGCACCGCCCTTGCCGGTTCAACCATTACGGTTGTCCCTGCTTCGCCTCTT
>JAOZKP010000222.1 GCA_029935295.1 bacterium
AAATAAGTTCGTAAATTTTGTTTATAAAAGAGAGTTGAAAGATGTCTGAAAAAGAGCACACCCTGGCGGTTTTTATTGATTTTGAGAATTTGGCCTTAGGTTTTAAGGGGCGTAAGAATAACGAGAGATTTGAGATTGAAACTATTCTCGCAAGGCTGGTTGAAAAAGGCAAGGTAATTGTCAAAAAAGCGTATGCTGACTGGTCAAGCTATGCCAAATTTAAAGAGGAGTTGCACGGGGCTGCAATTGAGTTGATTGAAATTCCCAAGCGCTACATGACCGGGAAAAATTCGGCTGATATTCGACTTTGTGTGGATGCCATGGATATGTCTTATGCTAAAGATCATATCGATACTTTTGTTATCGTTTCCGGTGACAGTGATTTTTCGCCACTGGTTTCCAAGCTTAAAGAGAATGGCAAGCAGGTTATCGGGATCGGGATGCGCGATAGTACTTCTGATCTTTTAAGTGATAACTGCGATGAATTTCTTTTCTACGAGGACCTGGAGCAGGCATCACAGATGACGCCGCCGGAGCTTGCCGGTGATATCCCTGAAGATAAACGTGAAGCTTTCAAGCTGCTTTTTGATTCAATTACCGCCCTGAAACGTGAGAATAAAGAGATTCTCTGGTCATCGATGATCAAACAGACGATGCAGCGCAAACGTCCATCATTTAATGAGTCAACTATTGGTTATCGCTCTTTCAGTGAAATGCTGCAGGATTGTGCCAAACGCAACTATCTCCAGGTGAGCAAAGATAATAAGAGCGGTACGCTGGTAGTTGACGGCTTTGGCAGTAAATAGCTCAGATCAAAAGAGAGAATTAGTAAATTATGCTGTTAATGATTGATAACTACGACTCATTTACCTATAATATAGTTCAGTATTTTGGAATTCTGGGTGAGGAAGTGGTCGTTAAACGCAATGATGAGATTGACCTGGACGGAATTGCGGCTCTGCGGCCGGAGCGTTTGGTTATTTCGCCGGGGCCCTGTACGCCGACTGAGGCTGGAATATCAGTTGCCGCAATTCAGAATTTTGCCGGGAAGATGCCGATTTTAGGGGTCTGTCTTGGTCATCAGAGTATTGGCGCGGCTTTCGGCGCGACTATCGTCCGGGCCGAGCGGATTATGCACGGTAAGACCTCTGAAGTTGAACATGACGGCCGGGATCTATTCGCTGGGATCGAAAACCCTTTTACCGCGACTCGCTACCACTCGCTGGTTATCGCCCCCGAAACCCTGCCGGCCGAACTTAAAGTAACTGCCCGTGCTTGTGATGATCAGGAAATTATGGGAGTTCGCCATACAGAATATCCGATCTGGGGTATCCAATTCCATCCCGAATCAATCCTCACTGAAGCCGGTATGTCTGTCCTGAAAAATTTTTTGAGCCTGTAAGTCGCTGGCGTTTTCTATTTCAGACTACGGTAGTAGCTGTCAATATTGTAGACGGCGGCCAAAGGGTTGTGGCCTAAAACCCGGTCTTTAACGGCGAGGACAGTGCAGGGGGCATCTGCCTCTTGCAAAAAGATTGAATCGTGGCCGACGCAGAGTCCGAGCAGAATGTTGAAATCGGTTTTAGCTTCGTTCAGAACCAGGGCCTGTACGGCCGGATTGCACATGGCTTCGGGCTCGTTCGGAACAATTTTCTGGGTGTCATTCAGGCCGATTAAATTTTTGTCGCTGCAGCCGGTTTTGCAGATGACAGAAACTACTTCAAAT
Source organism: bacterium (assembly GCA_029935295.1). Classification (GTDB taxonomy): domain Bacteria; phylum Desulfobacterota; class Anaeroferrophillalia; order Anaeroferrophillales; family Tharpellaceae; genus Tharpella. The sequence goes on from JAOZKP010000222.1 coordinate 1,727, forward strand.
CCCTTGTCTGAGTAGATATCCGCAACAATTTTCGCCTCCCGGCGGAGACCGACGCAGAAGGCTAGGCCGAGGCGGCGGAAATTCATTTTGTTAGCAAATTCGGCAATCTCCTCAATCCTGGTTTTGGCCGGGCGCACCCGGGCATAACCCAGGTCCTTATCAGCATAGCCTTCAGCCTCCTGGATTGAGGCCTGACGGGCAAATTCCGCATATTTATCCTGTTTATAGATCTTCAGGCTTGCTTGAGTTAGCTGCGAAAGATCCCGGGTCGGGCAGAAGGCCGGGGCTTTTCCGTTGGGGGTGCGGCAGAGCCTTTCTGCAATGGCAAAAGGACAGCGGGCGCAATCGCTAAATTTCTGGGTCATATTCTTCCATATCTGTTGTGGTTTTAATAAAATTAAGCGTGGCATGAACCGTAAAGAGCGGGAACAGCAGAGCCATAAAAAAGATGTTGATCACCGGAATCATACTGGTTAATGCCGGCAGCCAACCGAGTCGTAAAGCTTTTGGCCACTGTTGTTTAAGCCACCCCAATTTGGTGCCCAGGCTCCAGTGCTGGCGGGAAGTCGGATAGTCGATAAACATCAGCGTGGAATAGAAAATATAGAGAATAACAACCAGTCCGGCACCGACTACCGGAATGAGGTTTAGAAAAACCGCCGCAAGCGTCACTCCCAGGCCGAAAAGTCCTATTTTACAACCTTCAACCAGATCCTTAACGAATACCGCCCAGGTAAAGCCTTCATCGTCGGTAAACTTTTCACCGAGATATTTTTTTTCTGACGAGATACTTAAAAAAGCATAACCGGGAGAAGTGAGGCTGTAAGATACGAGAAACGCGAGATAAAAAGCTATGACCCGGGAAAACATCAGGAAAATAAACTTGAGCAGCCACCAGCCCTTAACCAGAAACCAGCCGATAATCCCCGCAGTTTCAGGGGGCTGCTGAAAGAAGTGTCCGGTCAGACCGTCGGCAAAATGTATGGTCACCAGGTATCCGAGCCAGGTTAAAAGAGCCGTGCAGCACATCAGCAGCAGGCTCAATCCGAGAATATTCAGGTTGCCGAAAATAAAACGCAGAGAGAAGGTTAAAGGGAGCCATTTCTTATGTTTGTCAATATTTTTGCTATCATACATTCGTCATTACCTGTCATAAGTTTGTATGATTAATTACGATTTGTGGGCAACAATTGCTTTTGTCTGCGTTTGACCACATCATTAATTTCAGGGTCGTTCATGGTCAATTATAATGTTCTTGTGTGAAAGTTGCAATGTAAATTCATTTTTAGAATGTGATGTCAGCGATGATGGAACTTCTATCTCTGAATTAGTAAATTTGAGGATAATTTTCTTAACCTCCAAACTGAAAAAGGAAAATCGTTATGGATTATCAGGAAATTTTATTTACAGCTAAGGGTCCGGTTGGTTATCTGACTCTTAATAATGCCGGTAAAGTTAATGCTCTTTCAGTGCAGATGATAAAAGAGATTATTGATCTTTTGCAGAACGTCAGCAGTGATGAATCTTTGAAAGTGATCGTGCTCAAGGCCGCCGGTCGCCATTTCTGTGCCGGTCACTACCTGGCGGAGATGGTTGATGCCGGGGTTAAAGAGTATAAATATATTTTTGATCAATGTACCAAAATGATGATGCTGATTCATGAAATTCCGCAGATTGTCATTGCTCAGGTTCAGGGCATTGCCACCGCAGCAGGCTGCCAGCTGGCGGCCTGGTGTGATTTAGTGGTGGCGGAAGAGGGGGCTCGGTTTTCGACGCCCGGGGTCAAAATCGGTCTTTTCTGTACGACCCCGATGGTCGCCATTACCCGCGCTATCGGCCGTAAAGCGGCGATGGAAATGCTGGTTACCGGCCGCGAAATTCCGGCGAAGGAAGCTAAAGAGATCGGTCTTATCAATCAGGTTGTAAGTTTGGCGGAGCTTGATGCGGCCTCGAGTGCACTTGCGGAACAGATTGCTGAAGCCAGCGGTTTTGCGCTAGCAGTCGGCAAACAGGGGCTCTACGCACAGGCAGATATGAGCGATGCTCAGGCATTTCATTACGCAAAACATACTATTGTAATGAATAATCTTTCAGAAGATGCCCAGAACGGTATTAAGGCTTTCCTGGAGAAAGAGCAGCCGGAGTGGAAAAACCGTTAAGTGGAGTAAGAGGTTTGCCCATTTTTGTTGCCGGGCAGCAACAGCAGTAGAAGGGGCTATTCGCAAGCAACTCTCTTCTCATTGTTTAAGAAAAGCAACACATCTTGCTTCCGACCAGTATAAATTTCTTCGATTAAAAGTAACGAAACCGACATGACCGCCATGTTTAGGCGTTTCGAGAGTGACATTCGGATTGGCGGCAGTTTCAGTGAAAGGGAAACATTTAGGGGCGAGAAAAGGGTCATCGAGGGCATTGACCAGCAGGGTCGGTATACGGATATCTTTGATAAATTGTTTCGAGCTGCATTGTCGCCAGTAATCTTCAGCGTCGGCAAAGCCGTGCAGGGGTGCGGTGTAGCGGTTATCAAAATCATAGAAGTTTTTGATTGTGGCGTAGTCATGATCTGCGAAGAGATCGGGGAAGGCGGATTTTTTTGCTTTGATCTTTGCGTGGAGCAGGCGCAGGAACCTTTTCATATAGATCTGGTTGCCGGGTCTGCCGATCGTTTTGCTGCTGGCCTTAAGATCACAAGGTACTGAAAAGGCAACGCATCTTTTTATGCGTGAATCAATTGTATCACCTTTCCGGCCAGAATAAATAAGTGAGATATTGCCGCCCATACTGAATCCGACGAGATTGATCTCGCGGTAGTTGTAGTTCTGAAAAACGTGTTCAATTACGGTTGCCAGATCTTGATAGGAGCCGCTGTGATAGAGTTGCGGCCGGCGGTTTATGCTGCCGCCGCAGCCGCGGAAATTCCAGGCCAGGGCCGCAAAGCCGGCAGCGGTAACCGCTTTAACCATGCCTTTGACGTAAGCCCGGGTGGTATTGCCTTCCAGGCCATGGGAAATTATGACAAGTTTGTCGGATTTTTCCGCCATCCAGTCAAGATCAAGAAAATCATCATCAGGGGTGGCAATGCGTTCGCGGCGATAGTCAATCCCTTTAACTTTACGAAAGATGGTGGGGAAAATAGATTGCCGGTGGCCGTTGCGAAAACCCCGGGGTGCATGGTAGTCGG
>JAOZKP010000223.1:0-3515 GCA_029935295.1 bacterium
GGCTAAACGGGCAAAAAGGACAAAAAGGGGTAATACTTCAAGGCGTCCGGCCAGCATACCGAATATATAGCAGCCTTTGACTGCTGCCGGAAAGGCAGCAAGCTCATGGGTTGAGAAAAAGAACGGCCCCATATTACTGACTGCCGAGAGCATGCCGGACAGGGCCTGAACACCGTCAAGGTCGGTGCAGGATAAAGTTATTGAGGTTCCGGTCCAGATCAGGCCGATCCAGGCAAAAAGGAGAGCGCAGACCCGTTTTATCTCCCGCTGGGAGATGATTTTCCTCTGAATAACCAGAGGGATAACTGCTTTTGGTGGTAAGGAAAGTTGTTTGAGCTCACTTACCAGGGTTTGCCAGAGGACACCTAAACGCAGGACTTTAAAGCCGCCGGCAGTTGAACCGATACAGCCGCCGACAAACATTAGCAGCAGGAAAACCTGCTTTGCCAGTGCCGGATAGTAAGGATCGTTGAGGTTGCGGGTAGCATAGCCGGTACTGGTAATGATCGAGATGGTTTGAAACAGGGTCGTGCGAAAATGGAGATGGAAGGTTGTCCATGATGATAAAAGCTTGTGGCCGTGGGCAATGTAGATGTCGGTGCCGATGAAAAGGACGGCACCGAGGATAATAAACCAGAAGAGCCGCATTTCAAAATCCTGGTAGAGAATTCGCCAGTCGCCGGTACTGACTTTATAGTGGATCAGAAAATTCGTGCCGCCCATGAGCATGAAAAAGATCATGGTGTATTCCATCAGCCAGCCGTTTCTGAAATTACTGAAGTAGGCGATTGAAGCGTCGTGAGTTGAGAAACCGCCGGTTGAAACCAGGGTTAGTGTGTGATTGAGAGCGTCAAAAAATGTCATTCCTTCAAGGTAAAGGAGAATGAAGGCTAAGACCGTCATGCAGCCGTAGATTGTCCAGATGATTTTTACGGTATTAAATATGCCGGGAACCGGCCGGCTGCTGTGGATTTTGTGGCCTTCAGCACTGAAGAGGGTGGCGGCGGCGCTGCCGCCCCGGAAACTGACCGCAAGGAAAAATGTCAGGATACCGATGCCGCCGATCCACTGCATAAATGAGCGCCAGAATAAAATTGCCGGCGGCATCTCTTCCAGTCCGGTGAAAATTGTCAGGCCCGAAGCGGTGATGCCGCTGGTTGCCTCAAAAAAAGCGTCAATAAAAGAGTAGTCCAGAAGCAGAAAGATGGGAATCGTGCTGGCAAGAGAGACCATAACCCAGGCTAAGGCCGTGATTATCATGCTCTCCTGGATGTCGGGGACACTGGTCGGCAGGCGCCGGGTTAAAAACAGGCCGCAGGCGCTCAGGATGAGGCCCGGCACTACAAATGCGCCAATGATCCTGGCTGAGATATGGGGGCCGGGAAAAAAGATATTAACCAGGGCCGGGAGCATCATCAAAAACCCGAAGACAAATAACAGTGAACCCAGATAGTTTAAAACCGACAGGCCCGCGACCAGTTTTCGTATCATGCCAGAGTGAAACCTTCTCTAAATTTCATAGTTTACAAAGAATATCGTTAGATATAGATGTTTATAATGATATTAGTCAACTTATTTATTTGCTAAACAGTTGAAAATTCCCGATTCCCGATGATTGTGGCATTATTATAGTGGCAAGGCGGGCATTTTTGTGCGATAATAACAATCGCAATATTTGTTTGTGGACAGGTATGGTGCTGGAATATTTAACTGATCATCAATAGGTGATTTCATGGAAGAACCTAAAGAACCGAAAAAAAGCATTCTCAAACAGCGGCGCTGGCAGGCCATTTTCGTAATCTTTTTACTACTTATAACTTATACAGTAAGTGGTTTTTATCTATTGCCCTGGGTGTTGAAAACACAGGCAGAAAAGCGTTTGCCGGCATTTTTGCTGCGGCCGGTGGCACTCAGTCAGGTCCAGTTTAATCCTTTTACTTTAAGGCTTCAGGTTGATGGTTTCACGGTAAAAGGGGCCGACGCTAACAAAACCTTTCTGAAAATCGATTCTCTGCTGTTAGATATTGCCGGTTTTCTCTCTCTGACTAACCGGGCTCTGGTACTGGAACAGATCGGTATCCAGGGGCCTTATTTCGATGCCGTTAAAAATCGTGACCTGAGTTATAATTTCTCTGATATTCTGAAAGCTTTTACCACGCCATCTCCGGAAGCAAAAGCGGAAACTGCAGCGGCTGGAAAATCCGGTTTTCGTTTTTCCCTGAACAATATAATCATTGCCGGTGGGTTGGTGAAATTTGATGATAAATCCACTGATACGGTACACAAGGTTACGGATATTGCAATCAATCTGCCCTGGGTTTCAAATTTTCCGCATCTTATCGAGAATGATGTTGAACCCTCTTTTTCTGCAGTTGTCAATGGTACTCCGCTCTCCGCCAAGGGTACAAGCAAGCCATTTAACCATACTCTCGAGACTCATTTTGCGATCAATCTGGACAAGCTTGATTTGCCCTATTATCTCTCTTATCTGCCGGGTGAACGTAATTTCAGCCTGGCTGCAGGTTCACTGACAACCCGTTTGGACTTGGTCTATGCTCAGCAAAAAGACGGCCGGCAGAAACTGACCCTCAAGGGTACGGCGACGGTCAATGATTTACTGCTAAGCGGCAAAGGTAAAGAGAAGGATTACCGTTTTCTCTCATTTTCAGAATTGGTTATAACTTTAGGCTCAGGCAATCTTTTGGCGGGAGAAATTTTTCTGGATGAGATTGTCTGCCGCAAACCTGAAATTGATTTTCTGTACCGGCCGGACGGGGTTTATTATTTGCCGCAGTTGATTGTCGCTGCCAGCACTGATGGGCAGAGTTCGCCAGTTGCTGGTGGTAGTAACAGCGCCGGTCCGGTAGATGATGAGTCTGAGAAAAAATTGGTTTTTAAGTTGGCAAAAATGCGTCTGGAAGAGGGGATTGTCATGGTCCACGATAAACGTGTGACTCCGGCTTTTTCAAGCCGTTTCTCACCGGTTGATTTTACCCTTGAAAATTTCTCAACAGTAACGGGTGAGCCGGCTCAATATCAGCTGCAACTCAAAAGTGATCTCGGAGAAACCCTCTCTCTAACTGGCGGTTTTTCACTCTCACCGCTCAAAGTTACAACCCGTTTTGTGTTGCAGCATCTGCCTTTACCGAAATATGCTGCTTATTATAAGAACTATTTTGCCGGGCGTTTCAGCGGCAGTCAGTTGGGTTTGCAGGGTGATGTTGTAGTTGCGAAAACCGCGGCAGGTGAAATCCGCATGAAGTTGCATGATTTTGCCTGCGAGCTTGATGATTGCCGGCTCAGCACCCCGGATGGCAAACCGGTTCTTGAGTTGCCCCGGTTGAAAATGGCGCAAGGTGAGATTGATTTCGATAAACATGAATGTGTGATCGGTTCGGTTAGAGGTGAGCAGGGAATTATAAATCTGATCCGCCGGAAAGACGGAGCCTTGAATCTGCTTGATCTTATACCGGCAGAGGTTGATCCCAAGCCCAAATCGGAAAAAAACAGATCGG
>JAOZKP010000223.1:3615-4898 GCA_029935295.1 bacterium
TTGCAGCTTGACTTACAGTTGGCTCGTAAAGGATCACTTGCGGTTGCCGGGGCGGTTGGCCTTGATCCTGTAAAAGCTGAGTTCAATATAAACCTTAACAAACTGCCGCTGCCGATTTTTCAGAACTATCTTGATGATTATCTGGATTTAGCGTTGCTAAGTGGAGATTTTTCAACTAAAGGAGACCTGCTTTTTCAGGAAACTTCAACCTCTGGAAACAGACTTGATTTTACCGGTAAGCTGGTACTTGACAACCTGAAAACCACTACTGTTGACCGCTCCGATGAACTGCTTGACTGGTATCATCTTGAGCTCGATAAATTTGTTTATCATTCGCAGCCTCAAGCTCTCTCTATTAAACGGGTATTGAGTAAAGGGCTGAAGGTTAACCTGGTTAAAGAGAGTGACGGCCGCACCAATTTCGAGAAAACAGTGTCTGAAAGTACGGTTTCGGAAAAAGCAGCACCTGCAGAAAATGATAAGCTGACAGCGAAAGTTGCCAGTCAGAAACAGGCAACCCCGGACAAAACTCAGGCTTTGCCTGTAGATATTAAAGAGCTTGAACTTGTTGACAGTACGTTTGTGTTCCTGGATAAATCGCTGTCGCCCGCAGTTGAAATACTACTTGATGATTTTGCCGGTTCAATAACCGGGATCAGTTCGTCGGGAAAAAAACCTGCAAAAGTTGAGCTGTCCGGTACACTAAATAATCAGGCCGCAATTTCAGTTTCCGGGGTGGTTAATCCTTTCCCGGAAGAACTTTTTGTCGATTTGCAGATTAAAGGAGACGGGGTTGGTTTAACCTCGGTCAGTCCTTACAGTGGGAAATATGTTGGCTACGCAGTCAGCAAAGGGAAAGTCTCATTTGATCTCAGCTACCAGATTAAAGATTATAAACTGGCGGCAAAAAATGATATTTTTATAGATCAGTTTGATTTTGGTTCCAGTATCGAAAGCCCGGATGCAATGCACCTGCCGGTTAAAATGGCAGTTTCGCTGCTGCGAAACCGGCAGGGGGAAATAGATCTCAACCTGCCGGTATCCGGTGATCTGAATGATCCTGAATTTAGTTTGGGCGGGATTGTCGTTAAAGTTTTTATTAATCTTATTACCAAGGCTGTAACCTCGCCTTTCGCGTTGATCGGCTCTCTCGCTGGTGGCGGGGCTGATCTAAATCTGATTACTTTCGCACCGGGGCAGGCTGAACTTGATGAGGCGTCACAGCAGAATTTGCAGAAACTTGCCAAGGTTCTCTACGATCGGCCCGGGCTTAAAGTTGAGAT
>JAOZKP010000644.1 GCA_029935295.1 bacterium
TTATTTGTTGTGACGGCACCTGGAATAATCCTGAGCAGAAGGCGGTGAGCAATGTGGTTAAAGTGAGCCGGGCCCTGGTGCCGGAGATGCGGATTCGTTTTATCGGAGTTTGAGATGCGGTAGGGGGGGCGGGTGTTTAACGCCTATTTACAGACGCAGTTTGCTATAATACCTAAAACAGCCAGAACAATTCCGACTATGAGCAGTTGTGATTTTCGGCGCTCCAGTTTGATTTGTTTATTAAGTTCTTCCCTCGCACCATCAAGCTTTGTCACAATCTTCTTTAATTGCTGATTGTATTTAAGACATTTAGTGTAATGTTCTTCCTTGGTCTCTTTATCGGTAACTTGGACGAAAGAGATAATCTCCTTTACTTGAGTCTGGTACTCTGTGTAATCTGGAACGATGTTGTTAATAATAGTGTTACGGTAATCATCTTTGAAGGTTTTGACCTCTGCAATCAAAAAAAGAATGTTAGCTTCATAGGCATCATAAATCGCTCTTTTGCAGTGGTTCTCAGCTTTTGTCAGTTCGTCTGAAAGCTCCGGCCGATTTATCAGCTTTGTGATATGGTACCCGGCATAACGTAGTTCATTGATTGCGGGTATGATCAGCTCTTGCTGGCTGAGTTCTACCTCTTTGACAGCAGCTTCGGCTTGTTGAAATAGATGGGAGAATGAAGAATCAAGAAGGTTCTGAAGTGGTTGCACGGTCAAAGCTCTCGCATTTTATACTTAAAAAGAAGAGAGCTTTTTTTTGGCTCGGGAGATATCGCCATCGGTTTTGTAGCGACCTGTCTGGAGGAGGACATTGCCGCTCGCACTCAAAGTTATAGCAGCTTTAAGGTTCTCGCGCCGACTACGTTGGCGATTTTTCGGAACCGTTGGTGGAGTTAAAGCACCAAACAAAGTACGAAGATTCATTATGTTTCCTTTAGTCTGGAATGAATTTTAAAAAACCGCACTTATCCTATTGCAAGTAAATATCATTGTCAACTTTTTTCTGATAGTTAGACTGCCGTATTTTTCATACGTTCAACAAACTTTGGTTCAACATCGCTAGCAAAAGCGAGCATGCCTCTTGAGGGGGCGTGACGCAGGTTCTGTTTTATGACTGGGGGGATTGGTTCCTAAGGGGGTGCGGAGAAGTTCAGCGATGCTTATCATATGTATCGCGTGAAATGGAGTTTTGCGCGGGCCTGCCGGGATTTGCCGGTGACTTTGCGCTATGTTTCCGGGCGGCCGGGGGCGGAATTCTGGTGGCGGGAACGCTGGAGCCGTCTTTATGTGGCCAAAGAGGTTTCCAAGCTGCTCTATTATTGGGTTGATCACGGCTTGCTGGGGATTAAACATGATCCGGTGTGGATG
>JAOZKP010000224.1:0-1397 GCA_029935295.1 bacterium
CGCTTGCAGATGTTGCTGTCAGTCTGTTTAACTGTGTCGGAAAAGTTGACGCCTATTTTTTCTTCTTGAGGAAGAAGACCATTCCTGCCAGGCCGCCGCCAAGAAGAAGCAGAGTTGATGGCTCAGGGACAGGGGTAGGCGTGATGGCGGCATAAGCATTTGCAGACATAGCAACAGTAAACAACCCAATCGCTAACCCAGCCAAAATTTTCTTGTTCATTTTTTAACTCCTTTGCTTGAAATGGGTGAAAATATACTTTAGACAGTCCTTAATTATGCCTAAGCAAATTTTATTCCAAATCATAAGTAGTTGTTTTTACAATGAAAAAAATCATTATATTTTATGCTGTAAAGTAATTCGACACGAAAATCACCACACCCTTATGATATTAATGAAAAGTTTCCTTCTGCAAATTCAAAGGGGTGATCGAAAGAATAATGTTGCCTGCCGCTTTGTAGGTAACCGTAACTTTTTTATGAAGTAGTGATTTAGCTGCTTTAATCATATCTTTACTGTGTTTATCTTTGTTTTTCATAATAAATAGAATGCGTTTGTCTATTCTAAGTTTATAACGATCACTCAAAGTGGATATTGCAATAAGCTTACCGCTGAATTGTTCATTTTCTGTTCCCCCCCCGGCCATCATCGTAGCCCGGCTTAATCCGGTTGAAAATAAAAGTAAAAAGCTGCAGAGTATAAGTGGATAAAAAAGTTTTCTCATTTATTTTTCTCCTGAATAAATTTAACAGTTATCTTTAATTGCCTTGCAAACTCCGCCAGTTGATCATGTCAACGGCAAACTTAGGTTGCGGAATACGAGATGAGCCATCTTCACCTAGGCCCGGTAAGCCACCACCGACACTGCTGAAAGCGCCGACGACACCATCTCGAATAATAATTTCCGGAGAGGAAGGGATAGCTTCGCCGATGGTGCGGTAACGGTCGCGATAGTCATATTTTTTACTGCCATCCGTGTCATCATTACCTATATAATAATTCAGGCCGGCAGTGCCATCGTAATAATTAAGTCCATATACTTTGGCTTCTCCGTGAGGGTAGCAAGGATCGCTCTCATTCGGTGTGAATGTGGTTATATAGCCGATGCCGTAAAAGATCAGCGGCTGAGATAGTACTTTTTCACCTTCATGAATGTAGCTGTCGTTGATGTAGTCAAGTTTAATGTACCAACCGTAGGTTTCAGAAAGAGTCTCTTGCAATGCAGCTCTTTCATCGGATGTGAGAGTTGAGTCAACATCCATTTCGTCATTAGTGACATTGAGGAGCTGGCTTTCATCAAGTACATCAGAGGAATCATCCACAATTGTGTAAATACGATTGTGGATATCCGTTTCCATCGGTTGTTCCCGGTCACCAGTGCCGACCATTAACATCACAG
>JAOZKP010000224.1:1497-3600 GCA_029935295.1 bacterium
CCGCTGAAATAACCGAAGTCATCTGTAAGGACAAGAGGTTCGCATGGAATGGCAAAGTTCATAAGAAAGACTGGGTCGTCCGAATCCGAGGCGGAGTAGGTAAAACTATTAATCAGAAAATCTGAATCATTTTCATTCTTCTCTATATCGACAAAGAAGATGCCCCGGCCTTTGGTATCATTGCCATCGGGATCATTTCTGTTAGTGCCACTGTCATCATAACCTCCACAGAAGACCCCTATAGTCTTGGTTGAGGAACTTGACTCACGAAACTTTACAAGGCTCACTTTTGACCAGCTCTGTCCTAATTCACTGAAGCCGGTTAAAGAATTATCGATAAACCATTTTTTTGCCCAGTTCGTGGGGCTTGAGTCGGATATATCGATGGAGTAATAAGCCCGACCACCGCGTCGTTCGCCAAAGATGAGTTGTTCTGGAACTATCTCACCGTCATCATTAAAACTGTATTTATACGTGGTAGCGCCGTCAATGAAAAATAGTGGGCTGGGGTGATCGATTTGTTCCGCCGGATTAAGCTCTATGAGTCTCGGTAACAGGTTTTCAGGTATGAAAGCAATAACTTCACTGCCGTCAGCATCATCAAAAATATGAAGCATGCCGTCATTGCCGCCGATAGCGATATAAGATTTGGTGGGGTCTGCACTCTCGTATTGGATGATTGTCGGGGTTGAGTGGATAAAGCTTCCCAAGGGCCAGTTCTGGCGGGCCACGGGGTAGTGATCGCTGCTGCCGTCCTCAGCGTAGGTATAGCCATAAATGTAGTTAATGATTTTGAAACGTTCAGCGTCGTTATCAACTCCTAACTCGCTATTAGTGATATTGTCGGGCAGTAATTGGATTTTAGTGTCGTCATTTTTCAGTATGTAAATACTGCGTCCGGTACTGGTGTACGGAGATGATGTCATGTTGCTACCGGCGATGGCAGTTTTGAGGATGGCTCCGACACCGCCTTTTTCGACTTCGCCGCCATCATTTTCAGTACTCCAGAAGGAGACCGAGGTCTCTAGAAATGTACCCTCACAGTCAACGGCATCCCGTTCATTTTGGTCAGTGACGACCCACTCCTCTTCGATTCTGTCAGCACATATACTTCTAAGTTTTTTAACAAGTTTGTATTTTTTCAGATTTCCACTCCAGCGATCACCATTTGGTTTAAAGAAGGCCATATAGAGCTGATCGCCGCTCTGGGTTTTGTTAGATGTATCAACCGATATAACCGGGGCGACATAGGATGTGCTCTTGATAATCATCAGGCCGAGAGAGTAGAAGGCGTTGATTAACTGTTGCTTGTTATAAGCGGCCAGATAAATCCCGCCACCGTCAGTGGCCGCATCCTCAAGCAGAGGTAGACTCTGAATGAAGCTCAGCATGTGGCAGGTAATATTGTCGTACGAGGCACTGGGATCATCGATTTCAGAGCGGTCACGAAAACTGTAGTTATACATATAACTGGCGACATCATCAAACTGGTTACTTGTGACCGGTGGTTGATAAGGGTCTGATGTCCAACCGTCGTTGTCAGCGTCGGTTGAAAAATCTTTGCCACTGATTCGATCCCATTCATCATCTTGTGAGGGGAAACCGTCGGAAATTGTAATGCTGAAATTACGTGAGCACTCCGGCAGGATGTGCTCTTTAAATTCAAAATGGTTAAATATATCCTGCTGGGCCTCACCCAGAGGCGTACCGCCATCCGGTATTAAGGCATTTATGTGGGTTACAATATTCTGGCGGACAGCGTCATCATCGAAAACCGGGTTGAATGGTTGCCAGATGTGAGCTCCATCGCCAGTTTGAGGACTGGTTGCAAAACTGGCCAGAGCCCAGTTAATTTCACCACGGGTTTCATCAATTACATAGAGGATGGCTTCACGGACAGCATCAATCCGGCGCTGCATCTTGTAACCGGTGACAGCTATACCTTCTTCAAGATACTGGTATTTATCGATGGAGAAGCCCGGCGCGGTTACAGATCCGTCAGAATCAAATGAGATGAAAAAATCATTGTTATTGTTGGCGAGATCGAATGGTCCGAACCAATTCTCACCGAGGTTGCCACTGAGGTGGCCAACTCGATTATTG
>JAOZKP010000224.1:3700-4890 GCA_029935295.1 bacterium
GGGCCAATTCCTTCGAGACCGCTGAAATACCAGCCCGGGGCATTGATCTGGCCGCCGAAACCTGTGTCGCTCGATGAACCATCCGGATTGGGCTGCATGTCATGCAGCAAGATGTCGCGGTCAAGCGGCAGACGGGATCCGTCAAGCAGGATATGGCCCTCAGCGTCAACGGTTATTCTCGGCGTATGCGTACCGTCGCCGGAGAGGTTGCCATCGCTGTCAATAAAGGTATAAGTGTGGATGACATCATTGGTATGCCAGAGATAATCGGGGTCGCCGGCATCGCCAGTGTAGGAGATCCCGTCGGCGGTTACGGTAACACCGATATTACCCTTTACGAGAAGGATTTCCTGGCGTGGATACTGGGGGTCAGTTCCCGGACCGTCATCGGCGTAAAATAAATTATTTGTACCACCACCGGTAATGCCAAACCAGCTATTATACATATCATAGTCCCCCTGTTCTGAGGCGTAGTTGTAAAAGTGGCCGTAGTCAATCGTAGAATCATAGACACCAAACTCCATGCTGTGGGAAGAGTCAAATAAAATCGCGACATTGGGTACGACATTAGTCTCGTAAACATCGGTGTCAAGGCCTGAAGCCGGAAGAGCAAGGAAGAGGGAGAGGCATAAAATCAGGACTGAAATTTTGCTTGATTTGGAGAAAGTATTTATACCTTTTTTTGACAAATGCATCGGGTCACCTCATTTATTATATGAGTTTTATGTTCATTTGGTTTGTAATAGTTTTTATTATATCTTGGGTCCGATCTTGCTTTGGACAGTATTGACGGAGGCTTTATTGACACCGGCCCGGATCGATCGTGTTCGAGTGCTGAAATAATATGAGTTGAAAAGATTAAATGAAAATCCAGCTTTTTTCGTTGGCCGGTAGAAATGGTAACGAATTCTAGCTAGATATTTGGGAGGGTCATCGGTGATGTCGGAAATGGTCTCTTCCACATCATTTTTTAATGTGCTGCCGGAGCTGATATTGCTGACCCCAAGACTGGAGTCGGTGGCAATTTTTGGAACTTCAATCTGGTTGGTGCCGTCGGCAATGTAGAAATCGCGGGCCATTAATCGTTGGTTAAGGGCTATCCGGCCACTGGTGGTCGAGTCGGTGGCGACCCCGATACCGATCATCGCGGCAACAACCATTATCAACAGGCAGATAACCAGGGCCATACC
>JAOZKP010000645.1 GCA_029935295.1 bacterium
CGGGGGGATTTTCCAATTCCGTCCAGGTGACGAAATTAAACGCGAGATCAAATTCCTTATCTTTGAAACTGGTTTTGTAAACATCTACATTCTCCAGGGTCGTGGCCCGGTCGGCAATCTCCAGCGTCTGCCAGCTGTGCATCATCTCCATTTCCGGATTGACCAGGGTAACATCGCAGCCGGCTTTGGCAAACCCGATGGCATAGAGAGAACCGGCGGCCTTGGCACCGTGGCTGGGCATTTCGACAATCTTTTTTAAGCCCAGTTCCTTAGTCAGGTGAGTATGCAGCTGCAGCAGCATGTAACGATCATAAGTGACTCCAAAAACTTCGACTTCTTTTCTTTTTTCAACCATTTCCTACACCCACCCTTTTTCTTTATACCAAATTACGGTTTCTTTAAGGCCCCTGGCCGGATCTATGCGGGGTTCAAAGCCTAACTCTTTTTGAGCTTTGGCGATGGAAAATACCCGGTCAGCCAGGGTTGATTCGATATTTTTTCGAGCCACCGGCGGCGTTTTGCCGACTAGAGTAAATGTTTTTTCAATCAAGGTTGCCAGGGCCAGGGCCGCAAACTCCGGAATATGGATTGTCGGCCTTCTGGTGCCTAAAGCTTCTTGAATTATTTTGCGGATATTATCAAAAGGTTCGGAATTTTTATTGGTGAGAAGATAGATCTCTCCGGCGCGGCCGTGATCGGCGGCCAGGAGAAGGCCGGAAACTGCATCTTCGGCGTGAATCAGCGGGGTCAATTTGGGCTTATTGCCGATTTGCGGAAAGGTGCCGCGCTTGGCCATGCGGGTGAGTTTTAAGATGTCTCTGGGGTCGCCGGGGCCGTAAACCATAGAAAATCTGACAATCGCCGCCGGCAGATTTTTTTCTAAAACCAGAGCTTGGACCATTTTTTCAGCTTTCAGCTTGCTTCTGCCGTAAGCATGATGAGGGTTGCAAACGCTCTCTTCAGTCGCCGGCAGATCGTCACAAATTCCCATTGCGGCCACCGAACTGCAATGAACTATTTTTTTGATACCCGACCTTAAGGCTTCCGCCATGATATTTAGAGTGCCGGTAACATTTATAGTTTCGAACATCTCTTCGGTAACTGTGAAGTTGCTCATATGACCCAGGGTTGCCAGATGCAGGAGGTAATCCATCCCCTCGCCGATGCCGGTTAAGGTTTCGGGCCGGGTGATGTCTCCGCTGACGATCTCAACTGCAGGATGTTGCATAACCTTGATTTCGCTGCCCTCTCGCACCAGGCAGCGGCAAGAGTGGCCTTCAGATATGAGACGTTCCAACAGGAAGGGGCCAATGAAGCCGGTGGCGCCGGTAATCAGATATTTCAATGAAATTTCCTCGGTTGCGG
>JAOZKP010000646.1 GCA_029935295.1 bacterium
CGGTGAAATCGGAGTTGACGAAGCTGCGCCCTTTTTGGCTGGTGACGATGCGCCTGGTCCTTTTCAGCGCGGGTAGATAGAGGTGCTGTTCAGTTTTGCCGCCATCATCCTTTTCCAAGGTTAGAAAGGCTGTTCCGTCAATATCGGCGGGAGCAGTAAAGCGGATTAATTGTTTACGTCCTTTTTCGTCCTCTTTGCGTAGTGAGAGAAACTCGCGACTGCGAACGTGACCCTTCTTGCTGATCAGCTCCATAATGCCGCGCATTTGCATATCGTCACCCACATGACGATCATAAACGTTTTGGGCGATTTGTTTAGCCGTCAATTGCTCCGCCGCCGTTACGGAAACGCCGATCAGCAATATAAAAGTCAATAAACCAATGATTCTGGATGTCATTATTTTACCATCTGCTGTTTGAATTTACTGTAGATGATCGCGATTTTTAATCGTTGCAGCGGATTTTTAGCGCCCAGCCAGAGGTAGCCTTTTTTCAGTTTGCCGCGGTACATATCGATTTGAATGTAATGAGGAACCGCATGGATTTTACGGTTACCGATAATGATTTTCACGACTTCCGTGGTCAGCAGTGACGCCGCCAAGGTGCAGGCCGGAGCCACGGCCGGACCTTTTTTGTTCTGCATATCGACTTTTGTCAAATCCATATACTTAATGTGATAGGGGTTGGGAGCTAGGCCGGCGGCAAATGCCGCCAGATTTTTCTCTAGGGATTGGTTGTCTCTGGTGCCGAAGTAGGTATCAAAATCCATGCCGTCGGGAGCAAAAACCTGAAGGGTGCTGCCGAAACCAAGAGGCGCAGAGGTGATGGCGTAAATGCCTTTGTCTTTAGCCTTTTTAAACAACATTCGTCGTGTTTCGAGTTCAAAAAAATCAATGCCGTCCACCAGAACTTCAGCATCGGCGAGAAAGGCTTCGACATTCCGGGGGGAGACTCCTTCAGTCAGGACGTTAACACGCGCTTCCGGGTTGATATCGCGAACCATCTCGGCCAGCACTTCCGCTTTGTTGCGACCATAGCTCTTTTTTGAAGCACCGAACTGACGACTGACGTTGGCGGCTTCAAAGGTGTCCGGATCGGCAAGGGTGAATTTTCCGACCCCGAGGCGGGCCAAGGTCAGAATATGGAGCCCACCCACCCCACCGGCCCCGACAACGGCAACCCGTGACGAGAGAAGTTTTTCCTGTTCCGCTTCACTCAGAAGGCCGATGTTGCGGGAGAATTCATTTTCGATAAGTTTTTTTATATTCATGGTTTTGGGTTTACAGTTCACAGTTCACGGTTTGTGGTAAGTTGAAATTTTTCAGCAGGTTGGTCAGGGTCTGGCCGTGGCCGCATTCGATGAAAT
>JAOZKP010000225.1 GCA_029935295.1 bacterium
TCAAGCTTGTTGCAGACGTTCGAATAAAAAAGGTGCGTCTGTCTCGGGTGCGGCCTCAGCCCGTCGGATTCCCTCGTTCGGCTGTTCCTGAAATTAATCGCTGTGTGGTTTTCGGAGCTTCCGAAGGCGGTTATAGTTCCCTTCTGAAAATTATTCCCCAACTGAAACCTGGTGCTTCGGCAGTTTTTATGGCAGTTCTCTATGCTGCACCGTCGTATGTTGACGCCTTTGTCAGTTATCTGGATCGCTATAGTCCGGTCACTGTTGAAAGAGCAGCTGACGGAAAGGTTCTGCAGGGTGGAACCTGCTATCTGGCAGCCGGCTCTGAGTACATAACCGTAGTCAGAGAAAATCAGGCACTTGGGTTGCGAGTGCAGCCGTCTCCGTTTCCGGCGCGGCGTGGTGCTATCAATATGCTGATGTTGTCACTGTCGGAAATTATGGCTGAGAATGCGGTTGGCGTCATTCTTTCAGGGCAGGAACAGGATGGGGCGGAAGGCGTGACTGAAATTTTCCGCATGGGCGGTGATGTTATCGTTCAGGCTCCGGAAACCTGTCTGTTTAAAGAGATGCCGCAGACGGCCCTCAAA
Source organism: bacterium (assembly GCA_029935295.1). Lineage (GTDB taxonomy): Bacteria > Desulfobacterota > Anaeroferrophillalia > Anaeroferrophillales > Tharpellaceae > Tharpella. The sequence goes on from JAOZKP010000225.1 coordinate 591, forward strand.
TTATGTGAGTCCTGCCAGATCATACCTGATATTTACATCGCGGATGCGATAGATACACTTTTGCATGAAACCTTAAAGAGAGAGGAAGAGAGCCATGTTGAAAAATCTTAAACTCAGGGAAAAATTTATGATTCCCGGCGCTTTGATGACGCTTGTGCCGCTTCTGGTCCTGGGCTACATTGCCAACAAGTACAGCGATGATGGCATCAGGGTGGCAAGGCAGGAGAGTATTAAGCTTGCCAAAACCGACCTGGATGATATCGCCAGAGGGGTTTACAATATGTGCAAAATCCAGAATGATCTGCTGCAGAAAAATCTTCAAAGTAATCTGGCGGTCGTTCAGAAACTGATCAGAAAAAATGGTGGCCTGCGGGCGACCCCGGAAAAGGTTACCTGGAAGGTTGTGAATCAGGATACCCAAGTCGGTGCCACCGTTAATCTGCCGCAGATGCTTATTGGAGAGACCTGGCTTGGGCAGATAAGCGACCCGAATACCACGGTTCCGATAGTCGGTGAGTTGCAGAACCTTGTCAGCAATGCGGCCTGTACCATTTTTCAACGCATGAACAACAAGGGCGATATGGTGCGTATCGCTTCCAATGTTTTGCAAAAAGATGGTTTGCGGCAGATTGGCAGCTATATCTCGGTGGAGCTTGCCAGTGGTCAATTTAATCCGATGATTAAAACGGTTCTTAGCGGACAGCTCTTCAAGGGCCGTGTAACGATTAGAAAACAGGCTTATCTGACTATAAACAAACCGATATTTGATGACCGTAATCAGGTTATCGGGATGTTGGAGATCGGTATTCCCCAGGAAGGTGTTAAAAGTTTCCGCAAAGCTATCTATGATATCAAAATCGGTAAAACCGGTTATCTATATGTTCTTAATAGCAAAGGTCACTACGTTATTTCTAAAGACGGGCTGCGGGACGGAGAGGATATTTCGCAGGTTAAAGATAGCAGCGGCCGGTTGATTATTAAGGCACTGGTTGATGTCGGTACCGCATTGAAACCCGGTGAAATTGGTGAGGAGAGTTATCCCTGGAAGAATAAAGGTGAATCTGAGGCCCGAATGAAGATTGCCCGGTTGATCTATTTTGCACCCTGGGACTGGGTTATCGGTGCGGGTTCCTATGAAGATGAGTTCTTGGCATCAGCTACTAAACTTGAAGTCTTAAGTAAAAAGAACCAGGTTTTTTTCTGGGTTATTATCGGAGTTGCATTATTTGTTGGTACCATTATCTGGCTGCTGGTGTCCCGCGGTATTGCCAATCCAATTCGTGAGATTGCGAGTTCCATTAACCTTTCAGCTCAGAACCACGATCTCACCGTAGTAGTACCGGTTACCGGTAAAGATGAACTCGGAGTTATGGCCGGGGAGTTTAACCGGATGATGGGTGTGTTAAATGATGCATTCAAAATGGTTTACAAATCCGCCCAAAACGTGGCTAAATATTCAAGCAACGTTAACCAGAGAGCCGGGGCCAATCAGAAGCGTGCTGAAAGTCAGGCCGAGTTGATGCAGAAGGTGCAGGATACAGTCGAAAATATGCGGATTACAGCCCAGGAAGTGGCAAGTCTGGCTGAATCGCAAAGTGATTCAGCGTCGATTTCCAGTAGCAAATTGAAAGAGCTGATGGAAACTATGCAGACTGTAACCGATGCCTCCAGTAGCCAGAGGGAAGAGGTAACTACCGCAACTGACCGGGTGCAAGCGATGGGTGATACCGGTACTCAGGTTGTGAAGACGGCGCAGAGACAGGGTGAGCAGGTAGTAGCAGTGACAGAAGCGGTCAGTAGTATGGATCAGACCGCTCAGGAGCTGGGATCAATCACTGAAAAGGCGATGGAACTTGCCAACAGTGCGCTTAAAGCCGCGAATGAGGGGACTGAATCGGTTGCGAGTACGGTTAACGGGATGCATGCTATTTCTGCATCATCGGAACAGATTTCTGAAATTATTACCGTTATTACGGATATTACGGAGCAGACCAACCTGCTCTCCCTGAATGCGGCAATTGAAGCCGCCCGGGCCGGGGTGCATGGTAAAGGTTTCGCGGTTGTTGCGGACGAAGTTGGTAAACTGGCCCAGCGATCTGCTGATGCCGCTAAGGAGATTACCAAACTTATTAAAGATTCATCGGCTCAGGTTGAGGAGGGAACTCGACTTTCAAGCCGTTCACAGTTGGCTTTGGAAGAGATTGTTGCTGGAAGTAAAAACAGTTTGCAGGCGACCCGGGATATCGGTCAGGCTGCTGATAAAATTGTGGTTGGTATCAAAGATGTTAATACTATGATGGAGGAACTTAATAAGTTGGCGCGGGAAATTGGTGAAATGGCGGGCCAGCAGGGTGAACGGCGGGCAACTTCACAGGCCGCTCTTGCCAATCTGATGGAAAAATCGACCGCTATTTCCACGATTATCGAGAGTGCCAACTCAGGTATTGATGAAATCGGCCGGCAGATGGATGAGATTGTTGAACGCAGTGCATCTGTGAGAGAGATGACCGATTCACAGGCCCAGCGTTCACAAGGTCTGGTTGAAATCACAACCGAGTCAACGAAGAGTTCTCTGGAAACCCGGGAAGGGGCGGAAACGGTTGTGTCAATTACCAACCAGCTCCAGAAAATGTCCCAGGTTCTGACGCAGCAGGCGGATCAGTTCAAATTGGGCGGCGATGCTTAAGGTTTTACCGGTGCTGCATTTAAGAAAGCTTTATTAAGGAGATATTTACCATGGAAGAGCCACGTCTGAATCCAGAGACGGATCAGGAAGAGAGTGGCGAGCTCATGCAGCTTGTGGGTTTCGTTATTGGCAAAGAGCTGTTCGGGGTCGATATCCTGATGGTTCAGGAGATCATTCGGGAGATGCCGTTTACAACCATTCCCAACTCTCCTGATTTTATCGAAGGGGTTATTAACCTGCGCGGTAATATTATTCCAGTGATTGATTTGCGTCGGCGTCTCAATTCCAGCAGTGAAAAATCGCCGGTCAAGAATATCTGGATCATAATTCTGAATATTAATAACCGGGTTGCCGGTTTTATTGTCGATTCTGTGACCAAGGTGCTTAAGGTTCCTGCACAAAGTATCAAACCGCCTCCGGATATTGTCGTGTCAGGTCTTCAGAGCCAATATATTACCGGTGTCTGCCGCATAGATGAACGCCTTCTGATACTGCTGGATTTTAACCGGATTCTGCTTGTTGATGAGATTAAAAAACTGCGTGGTTTAAATGATAATTAAGAAAATCAGTGGTTCCACGTAAAATTACAATTTATCTAAGGTGGAAAGTTAATGGGTAAAAAGATATTGATAGTGGATGACTCAACCATTATGCGCAAGATGATAGGTGCGGCCTTGAAAGAGGCTGACCATGAAGTTGTGGGTGAAGCCAAAGACGGAGATAATGCAATTAAACTCTATAAAGCAATAAAACCGGATCTGGTGACGATGGATATCACTATGCGGGGAATGGACGGTTTCACTGCGGCCAGTAAAATACTCGCATTTGACAGCCAGGCAAAAATTATTTTTCTCTCCAATCTCAATCAAACCGATTATATCGAAAAAGCCCGGGAGCTCGGGGCAAAAGGTTATATGAACAAAAATTCAACCGTGGAAATTCTCGGACTTATTGGTCAGTTATAACGCGGCAGCGTGATTTTTTGGAAATGAGAAAGAGTAACTCTTTGGATTGTGGCACTGTCATGAATTACGAAGTCAAAGATTCTGAAATGTTAAGGAGAATGTGATGGTAGATCTTTCCTTGCTTCAAGATTTTATTGCGGAGACGGCAGAATATCTTGAAGAGATGGAAGGTGGTCTTCTCCGTTTGGAGGTTGACTCCGGGAACCGGACTGTACTGGATGATATCTTTCGCTCAGTGCATACAATTAAAGGTGCGGCTGAATATCTGGGGATAGAACGGATTGCTGAATTGTCCCGCACGATTGAGAATATGCTCTATCAGCAGCGTCGCAGTGAACTGCAGGTGAGCTCAGAAGTCATTACTTTGCTCCGGGAAGGTCGGGAACGAATCCAGCAACTTATAGAAAATCTGCAGCAGACTCAGGTTGAAGAGATAGAGATCGAAGACCTGGTTGAACGACTCCGGGTTGCGGATACAACCTCTCAGATATCCGCAGTCGCTGGTCGGTCGGCGGTGGGGGGGGAGGAGAGTGGATCCTCAGGCGCTGAAGCTGCAGATGATCCGCCGGCGTTTATGGACAGTAGCGTTGAAGATAATGAAGATAATGAAGATGATGAATATGATGAGGAGCTTTTTGCAATTTTAC
>JAOZKP010000226.1 GCA_029935295.1 bacterium
GTAACTGAACAGGGTTGTCGTAGTTGTCATAACCATGATACCGATCCTGAATTTTCATATCAGAAGGATTTGCTGATTATTAATCACGGTAAAGATCCTCAGATAAATGGCAAGTAGATGCGTAATTATTTCTATATAGTACTATTTTTTCTACTGTTTATTTCACTTCCTGCAGCTTATGCCGGGAGTGGTCAGGCGGTTGCAAACTACGAGATTATCTCTGAGTATCAGAGCCCTGTACCTGGAAGTGCAGTTAATGAGGTGCGCTGGCAGTTTGCCGGCCGGGTAACTGCAGACGGGTATATGGTTGAGATTGAAGATCTTGACCAGAAAGTTGGGTGTCGGGCGGAACTCTATTTTTCTAGCAATCATGTTTTGGAGCAGGCGGATTGTTTTCGTTGGGTTAAAGGTGCTGAGGTTTGCAGTGCGAACCAGTATGATACCAAAAAACCAGCTCTTTTAAATGCAACCATTATTCCCGGAGACTGGCTTAATCGGCCGTTGCCGTTTGTCCATCAGGCGAATAAGCGTAAAGTTGTTCTGTACGAGCAGATCGGTACAAGCAGGTTTGCTAACTATCTTATTGTTCAGGATCGGCAGATCAGTCGGCAGGAAGCCCTGGCGCAAGGAATGATTCGTGATGATTTGCAGACGGGCTTAGCTGTTGCTGGGCAACTCTATCTGGTTGAGATCAGCCGGGCCGGAAATGGTGCCAGTCAGGATTTGCTGCTACAGCAGTTGTGGCGTGTCGGCGATAACTTCTGGCTTTATGAATCCAAAGCCGGTCGCAGCTCGTGGCGGTTATTGCAGAAATAATCTTTAAGTCAGGAAAGTATGAGATTTTTAAAGGCAACCCGCTAAAATAACGGGTTGCCTTTTTTTATTAGAGGCCGTTCAGCAGGTCGTTGATGGCGTCACTTTCAGATTGCTGGCTTGATTCTTCATTATTATCTGCGTTTGCCGCATTATTGATCGGGATAAATTCGGTCTCTTCCATTGAGATCTCAACATGAAAAGCATGATTGTCGGCTGAACGGAAGGCGATACGGCGGCACTGTGGGCGGTTTAAGGGGGCGGCAATTGCCATTGTTATGACACTGGAGATGCAGATTGCCTTAGGTTGCGGGTTAGTTGCCGAGAGACCGAAACGCTGCTTGATGATACTCCGGGCTTTACCCATAATCTGATTGATAAGTTCGCCAATGCTGTCGACAACCTCATCTGAGGTATGCTCAGAAGCTAACTCGTCTTCAGGCATGCCCATGAAGAGCATCGATTTGCGGTAGATTTCGAGGGCTACCGGACCGCTGAAATTCATAATAAAAAGACCGGAGTAGTCACCGTTAAACTGGACAAAGCAACCGATATCCGGTTTGAGGAAAACCGAAGGCACCTTCTGCATGGTCGGGGCGGTACTGATCTGGCTGTTGGTAGCCTGGTTGATAATCTGTTCACAGGCTTCCGCAAAAATCTGTGCAATCTCATTGATTGTAGCATCACTTCCGGCGTTCATAGCTCTCTACTCCATAGGCCAAATATTAATCTGTTTTTACGTTAATTCCTGTTTGATAGCTTAAGGGTCGGGAAATGTCAATATGTCCTGCCAAAGTGCGGCATTTTTTTCCGTCAATAAGGATCTGCAATGAGTCATATCGAGGGAAATTTATAAGCAGGCTGTTACTCAGGCAGGCAATTGCCATGATCTCATCATTGGCACCAGAATTGATCAGGTTATTGCGGATATCTGCGGAGAGATCAACAGTTATGAGCGGGGTTTTGAATGCAACTGAGCGTATTTTGGTGGCCTGGGCCAAAGGTGCCTGATTGTGTTGGGATGGAATGGTTAAAAGTTCGATTATCCGCTGAACTTTCTGCCTGTCTGTAAGGTTTTTGTTGACAATTATTGGAGATTCTACGAGCTGACTGAAATCCTTGGAGAGTCGGTAAACTATAAGTTTTGATAATTTGCTCGCGGGTTGTGTGGTTGGTGGCGGTTGGTGTTCTTTTTTGTGTTTCAGGGCCGGTTGCCGGTGATTATTAGAGTCTCCAGGCTGAATTGCAGCCGGAGATTTGTTTATGGCGGCAGGATTTTGGCTTGGCAGATGCTTACCGGCAATCAGATATAGAACCCCAAGCAGGCCGGCGGTGAGCAGTAGAAAAAGTATGGCGGGAATCAGGGTTGGACGTTTGGGGGTGGGTTTGCGCCTTTTTTTTGGCGCCTTCTTTTTTCGTTTAGTAGTGCTGCTGGCCAAAATAGGAACCTGTGTTTATGGATTAATAACCACGAAGAGCACGAAGCTCGCGAAGAAAAGCAAAAATCTTCGTGAGCTTCGTGCTCTTCTCTTAAGGTTGTAACAGTTAATGGTTTTGGTTGGTTAACAACTGCTTTTTAGCACAGAGAGGTTTTGAAAACAACGGCTAAGTGCGGGTTTATCGAGGTTTTTAAGTTGCGGTGCTGGTCTCATTTTAACAATTGTCGGCGACGCAGCAACTGTTTGATTGCGGCCGCTCTTTTTTGCCTGGTAGAGGGCCTGGTCAGCACATTCTACTAAATCTAAAGTATCATTCTGCTCCGTGCTGGCAACGCCGATGCTGGCGGTTACATTAAATAGTACATTGCTATTAAGGGTGAAAAGTTCCTGCCGGGCAATAGTTTTGCGAATCCGCTCGGCAATTCTCCGGGCTTCATCGAGTTGGGTTTCAGGTAGGATTACCGCAAATTCTTCACCTCCGTAACGACAAGGGGTATCGCTCAGGCGGACTTCATCGAGGAGGATTTTGCCCAAATTTTTCAACACCACATCACCCGTCTGATGGCCGAAATTATCATTTACTTCCTTGAAATGATCAAGGTCGAGCATTATCAAAGAAGTCGGGTGGCTGTAGCGTTCTGACCTTTCACTCTCTTTCAGGATGATTTCATCAAAATAGCGTCGGTTATTGAGACAGGTCAGACTGTCAATCCGGTTGTCCTGCTGCAGCTTAAGCCAATTCCGGGCTTCACGGATTCTTTTTCGGAGATGGGTGAGACAATAATTCAAAAGTTCACGCTCGCACGATTCGGACTTCCCATTTGTGTAGAGTATCAGCTGATTGAGGTCACTGTCAGCTTCTGTCGCTGCCACCAGAGTGAGCGGGCATTGCCGAGTGGTTGCCTGCGGTTGCTGGCCGATTGTTGTTACATCCTTTGTATTAAACTTGTTAGGATTGTTGCTGAACCTGTCTCTGAGTCCGGAGATTTCCAGGTCTAACGCCGGTGATGGCGGCACGCCGGCAATAATCATTTCATTTTCGGCTTTTCCCACTGAAATAAGTACCAGAGTCTGCTCCGGGTCGAGATTGAGTATCTGTTTTGCGGCCGCAGTCAACATCCTGACTGGTTGATTGAGTTCCAGTCGGTCAGTGAATTTATGGAGAAAAATCAGCGAAGATCGCGATTTGCTGCTTCTTGTGATTGATGTTTTCGTTGCCGTTGTCGTGCCGCCGGCCGCCGCTTGCAGGATTCGGTTACAGACCGGGAGTAGAGATGAAAAAAAGTTTTTTGTCGGCGTTAACGATTTTGTTAATCTGTAACTCATAGCCCAAATCCTGATCCGGTTCTACAAGAACCATAAAGATTGTTATTGTATCGAGATAAATTTGTCAGGCATTGCCCAATCTATATTGCCAATCTATATTGTATAAATTGCAACAGCTGTGCCAGAGATTGAATTAGCCGGGAGGATGGTAATTGGAGTTGGGGGTATGTGATTTGTAACTTATTGAATGTAAAGAGATTTATTGTGTGATATTGTGGTTTTTTTGAGGCGGGTGTAGTGCTTTTTCTTAAATGAAAATATTTTTTAGCGGCCGGTCAGCCGTCAATGTTTGTAGGGAAAAATGGCGGAGCGTCAATTTTTTTATATTCTATTGCAGCATTTCGATAAATGTCTCAATTCGGGTCAGGGTCCGGCCGTCAACCGGGCCGGGCTGGTCGGCTTCGAGGCTTAAGACGGGGATGTCGAGTTTGCGTTTGAAGAGAATATCTTCTATCTGGCGAAAACAGAAAGTCTGGGTGTAGTGGATTAGGCCGTCAATCTGGCGTTCCGCGCAGATTGTGGCAATATCATCAAGCCGGCGTTCAACCTGATACGGATAGGTATAGCGGGTATACTGTTCCGCAATTGTGGATTGCGGCCCCCAGGGCAAGGAAAACTGCCGCGGAACTTCATTGAAGACAACAGCTGCGCCGAGTTCCTCAATAACCTCAAAAAGGTTGCTTATGATCGGCGGAACTCCGGCTATTCCTAAACGGATTTTATGGTTTCTCGGTTGCCGCTTTACGGCCTGTGTTATGAATTCATCTAGATTTGTCGAAAAGAGTCCAGGGTTGCCGTTAAAATCACTGGAGCTGACCAGCTGCAGCAGGTTCTCGGCCCCTGAAACCAGATTGTCATGCCAGGTGAGTCGGTCAAGTTCGGTGAGTTTCTGACGGATAGGATCAAGCTGGCGCTTGCAGTCTGCAACTTTATCACTGGTGGCCCCCAGATCCCGGATGAGTTTTGCAATCGCAATTTCCATCTCGGCAACATCCGGTTTTAAGGGATAGCTGAACGGGATAATCCTTTTTCCGTCATGGCTTAATACCTCTCCCAGGGCTATCGAGTTACTGCAATCGCCGCCGCTGACAATGATAATCGTATCAATTTCTTCTTCGAGTAAAACCCCATAGATTCCTTTAATCCAGGCGCAGGTAGTGCGGGGAAAGCCTGCATCTTCAGCCTGTCTGACAAAATGCTCAGGGTCCGGAGCGGAGATAAAGATATTGTTAAGGTCGCAGGGAGTATGTCCGGACGCAAAAACAACCTCAACCGGAATTGTCGAAGTAATACCAATTTTCATTTATT
>JAOZKP010000227.1 GCA_029935295.1 bacterium
ACCAGATCGACTATCGGTTCGGTGATGACGTCGGAACGGATACCCAGATCCCGGCGATTGGCAAGATATTTCAACATCTCATTGGGAATTTGCCCTAAGCCGACCTGCAGCGTGGAACCATCATCAATAATTCTGGCAACATAGCGGGCAATCTGTTCCGCGACCGCATCCGCCGGCGGATGCAGATATTCAATAACCTCCGTCTCAACCGCCACCATATAATCAATCATATCGACCGGGATATTCGTCTCCCCCATGGTTCTCGGCATATTGGGGTTTAATTCCGCAATCACGATTTTGGCCTTTTTTACAGCCGACATCGCAATATCAACCGAAACACCAAGGCTGACAAAGCCATGCTTGTCCGGCATTGAGGTCTGGATCAAGGCAACATCAACCGGCATCGCCCCATTTTCGAGCATCAGCGGAACCTGGGTAATCGAAATTGGGATATAGTCGGCAAGCCCCTGTTTAATCGGTTCACGCATATCTGTCCCGACAAAAAACACCTTATGCTTTAACTTTTTTCGTCCATTATCATCGGCCAGGGAAGCGGCACCATCAGTCAGGAAATGAAACAGCTCAACATCAGCAAGATTTTTTTTCATCATCTCAAGTGCCAGAATCAGAGACCGAGGTGTCGCACAGGCCGAACCGACAAAAATATGATCTCCCGGTTTGATCTTAGCAAGCGCAGCTTCGGCGGTTGTCAATTTTTCTTTTAAGTCCATAGTCACCTCTTGAAGTCTCAGCGATGCAGAAAAACGATTACAAACCTGTCAATTATTTCCAAAGCGTTTACTTTCATATTGTGCAGCCGCCGACAAACCCACCTGTTCCAACAGAAAAGCCCGCTGCTGAACCAGACCTTTATTCCCGGGGTCTGCAACAATTGCCCGGGAAAGGTTTGCCAAGGCATCATACCAGATACCGGTTTCGGCATAGATAGATGATATTTCAGCGGCATCAGCCAGCTTGAGTTTTCGCTTAAGATCATCCTGAAAAATTACCCGTTCAATACCGCCGGCCGCCAGAACATCTTTCGCACGATGCTGTTCATCCGGAATTAGTGCCACGAACCATTTATATTTAACACCCTGTTTGAGCTGTTTGCCATAGTCAGCCAGGCAGACGACATGAATGCCGGCACTTAAGGGTGGGGCAATCTGGGTCTCCACCAAAGGAGATATGCCATGGTGTTCAATAATCGTAAATTCCAGAGGAAAATTTGTCGCCTCCTGCAGAAAAAAACAGAGGAGCGGCTCGGCGCTGACCGTCAACCCCACATGCTCCGGCACCAGAGTGCAGAGAAAGGGGACCGCGTCCGCAACGCCCCGGGTTCCCCCGGCCACCCGACCGGCCGGAGCTCCTCGTAACGGCGGCCGGTATACCGGCATCCTTTGTGACTTGGGCAAATCTTTACCATGTAAAGATTCTTTACAGTTTGTATTATTAGCCTGCCGGTTTGCGGCCACGCTGATCGTAGCTTGCGGATGGTCTGCTGATGCGGCCGCGGCAAAAGGAAAAAGTAGTAAAATACCGGCAATGATCAAACATAGGTCTCTTAATTGCGTCTTCATGGTTTCACCTCCACAACGGGCCTTACAGCCAACACCGTCTTTAAAATCAATTATCCTGGCCACCTCCGTCTCGACCAAGCACCTGGTAGATAGCTATCTGCTGACTCTTTCCCTTGACGCTCTCCTCACCGACAAACCGGGTCTTAAAGCTGTCATCGAGATATTGCCGCGTGCTGTCACCGATCAGGATGCGCCAGCAGCATCCGTCTCCGGCAGCCTCACGCTTGTAACTTTCCAGACGGGCAGCGCTGTTGACCGTATCCCCAACCGTAGTATATTTAAGCCGTTTCGGGCTGCCGATCGCACCGGCAATAACCGGACCGGAAAAGATCCCGACCCGCACCCCCCCGGTCGGCAATCCCGTCTCCCGCCATAAACGATTAAGCTCTTCCATCTTTTTACCCATAGCCAGGGCACAGGCAACCGCCCGCATGGCATCATCACTGAATTCCACCGCGCTGCTGCGGGCCAAGGGAACCCCGAAATCCGCCTTGATCCCGTCACCGGCATAATCATCAACCACGCCGCCATGCGCCATAACCAGATCGGCCATAGCTTCCATATAACTGTTCAGCCAGTCAATAAGCGCCTGCGGTTCCAGCAATTCCGAGGTTGAAGTAAAACCCTTCAAGTCGGAAAAAAGTACGGTTACCATCATCTTCTGAGAACGGGGCCGCCCATCTCCTGTCAGAAACTGATCCCGCTTCTGCCAGATCGAGGCCGCAACTTCCGGGGAGACATGCCGGGCAAACAGATGCATAAGAACCGCCCGACGCTGCTTCTCCTGGTTTGACATATAAGCGGTGACAACTGCTGCCGAGAGCAAAAACGTGATCATCGGCGGCACGGTGGGTATCCACCAACCTTCAGCAAATGTTATATAGGCGGTCAGCCAGAGCAGCAGAAAACCGTTGGCACCGTAAATCAGGAAAAACCATGGTGACCGCAGCCGGAATCCGATCGCCCCGCCGAGCAGACTCCAAAACAGAATCCATAAAACCTCCTGATTGTCGGTCACAGTCCGCAGCGGCCGGCTCTCACCCAGACCTAAACGCAGCAACTGGCTAACGATATGGGCATGCATGACAACTCCGGGAACCGACTGATCCGCACCGATGATTCCGCGACTGTAAGGCGTATAAAAGATATCTTTAACGCTGGCGGCGGAGACGCCGACAAGAACTATTTTATTCCTGATACTATTCGGTGAAATTGCCCCGGACAATAGCTGTTTGAGTGAAAAAGTTACAAATTGTCCCCGGCTACCGCCATAATTGAGCAGATACTGATACCCGCGAGCATCAGCCTTTACATAACCGCCGTCGTCGGCTTCGAAAGGCCGAATCGGGGCCGGGCCGAGCCGCAACCAACCTGGATTTTTCTCGTCCGCCCGCGGGAAGATCCCCTCTTTTTCTAGATAACGCAGAGCCAGCTGGAGATTAAATGCCGTCGCAAATGTTTTACCGTCATCAAGATATAACAACCCCCGGCGCACAATACCGCCGGGATCGACCACCAGATCGTTGAAACCAGTCTGTTCGGTACCGGCGAGAACCGACGGCGGCGCGACTCCACCGTCACCGAACTTCATCACAACAACAATCTTGTGATCTTCTTTAAAAAGCTTATACAACTTTTCCGTTCCCGGCGGCACCGGAATATCCCGATAGATATCGAGCCCGATGACCCGCGGCCGATAGTCGCTCAACCGCTTAAGCATCCGGGCCGTAATTTCGTCGGTCAGGGGCCATTGACCCAAACCCTGGATATCCGCTTCGGAGATTTCGATAATCACAATCCGGGAGTCGGCATCTGAATCCGCCAGGTTTGAGCTCAGGAACCAGTCATAAACGGCCAGCTCCAGGCTTTCAAAACCGCCGCCGCAGCGCACTGCGACAACCCCCGCAAATGATAGAATACAGATAATAAGGATGGTGACGATTGGTAAACGGTCGATATTCAGTGAAGAACTCACGTCCAGCCTATCTGCCCGCAATCAGGAGAGACAACTTCATTTTTCCCCAGAAGATCGAGAATTGTCTTGAGATTACGACTCTTCTGCTCATTATACATTTTCCGGGCATAGGAAGTAAAATAGCGGTGTCCGCGAAAAAAATCCCGGTTCATCGTCAACCACTCGGCATCGCTGTAGGTTTTTCCCAGATTTATTTCGAGCTCCTGACGCAGCAGTAAATTTTTCTCATAGTAGTTTCCCATACCAAGATGAGAAACATCTGCGTCACAGATAATCTTTTCCAGCAGGGTGATCGGTTTCGGTGGAACCTTGGTTGCGAGAATACAGTCCTTAACCGCACTGATTTTCCGCTTCTTAACTCCATATTCCTCAAGAAAATTTGCCGCCGTTTGTGCACTTCTAAACTCATGATTTTCAGATGATTGAAACCATTCAATGTCGTGAAACCAGCAGGCTATAACTACCGTTTCGAAACCATCTGCTGAAATCTGCATACCCTCTGCAATCTCACTGCCCGCAACCACGGTATCCCAGGTATGCTGATAGTTGTGAAAAAAACAGGCTGCACCAGTCATTTTATGAAAATACTCCCGAACCCACCGAGCCGCTTCATCCACGAGTCTATTATTACAATTAACCATGGTTTCTATGGGTTGTCTCAAACCTGCCATTCGGCAATACCAATAATTGATTTAATTATTAATGCAACATTGTTGGCATTCGAATTCATAAACTGTGATTTTTCGATTGAACCTTTGTTATCGTTCGACACCTCATATCTCGCAAACTCTGCGCCCCTTGATTTTCAAAACCATATAAAAACTATTTATTCAAATTATCAGAGACCCATAAAAAACACTTTCTTATATAAAATCAATTACTTAAAAAGTTTTTAAACTTAAAATAAAGCAACCGGTCAGGATCTAAAAAAATATTTGCCATAAAAGATAATCGTCTATATACTTTACAATCACGCCCCCTTTACTGCCAAGTTCATTTACACTTTATGCCTCCGCGATAAGATTGATTAAAAAATAAATAACCGTATAAAAAGCACATATAACTCGTTATCCGGTATTATTTACAACTACCGAATCCGGAGCTCTATCTAACCGGCATATGTTTTGCTCTCTGTACGACATAGAAACACTATTTTCATAAGCGGTAAATGCAGGTCGTTTAAAGTCTGTGATTTAAGGGCAGTTGAGCCTATCAGAAAATGTTATAAAACCAGCGAGAGGGAGGACAAAATGAAAACTTTAGTAAAACTGGCAATTCTGATCATCTTTTCATTAACCTTACAACTGGCACATACC
>JAOZKP010000228.1 GCA_029935295.1 bacterium
CCATGCCGAGATCAATAATATCTTCACCCGCCTGCCGGGCTTTCATTTTGAGCTCATTGACAGTAGCGAAAACATAGGGTGGGAGGCGTTTGATGCGATTAAATTCTTCCATGATATTTTGTACCTAAAATAAAGTGCTATTAGAGATTTATATAATGTTTATTAAGAAAACAGGACATAACATGTTTCCGGGGCTTTTTCAATACATACAACTCAGGTTTCTAAATCTACCCTAAATACCCCGGGTCAATTTGCTCAGGATGACTGCGGGCGGCGGTGTTGGCGAGTTGGTCGCAAACTTCATTCTCTTCGTTGCCGGCGTGACCTTTGACCCAGTTCATAGTGACATCGTGTTTTTTGACAAGCTCCAGTAATTTCTGCCAGAGATCAGGATTGACGGCTTTATCACCGGTTTTTTTATTTCTGATCCAGTTGTTTTTCTGCCAGCGCCGGGCCCAGCCTTTTGCAATGCCGTCGACAACATATTTTGAATCGCTGTAGAGATTAACCCGGCATCTCTCTTTTAAAGCTTCAAGCCCTTTAATGCAGGCCAATAGCTCCATGCGGTTATTGGTGGTCTCTTTAAAACTATCAGAAAGCTCTTTGCGATGCTTGCCGAACAGCAAAACCACGCCATACCCTCCCGGGCCGGGGTTGCCAATACAGCCCCCGTCAGTATAGATCTTAACGTCTTTCATAAGTTATTGTATTTTATAAATATTAATCTTTAATAAGGTTTGGTTTCGTCGAGCAAATATACAGATTTCTGATGTTGGTGAAACTATCACTGATTATACTTGAATTCAAGTTAAAATAACTTAAATTTTATCAAGATAAACTTTGTGCAAGATACTGCTTGACAACTTCAATAGATAATGTAAAGCATTTTCATTAAAAGTCTGTTAAACTGATATGATCTGTTGTCCAGCTCCTGAATTATACTGGAAAGATAGTTTTAAGGTATTATCTGATGAAAAAAAATGATAAAATTTATATCGCCGGCCATCGCGGCCTGGTGGGTTCTGCCATCGTTCGCCGACTGCAGAAAGCCGGTTACGAAAACCTGCTTTTACGGTCACGGTCCGAGCTTGATCTGACTGGAAAAGGGGCGGTAGATGATTTTTTTGCCACACAAAAACCGGATTACGTTTTTCTGGCTGCCGCCAAAGTTGGGGGTATCCATGCCAATGATACCCAGCCGGCGGATTTTATTTATGACAATCTCACAATTCAGAACAACGTCCTTCATGCCGCCTGCAAATATCGGGTAAAGAGACTCCTTTTTCTGGGTAGCTCCTGTATCTATCCGCGTTTAGCACCCCAGCCGATGCGTGAAGAGTACCTGCTCTCCGGCCCTCTGGAGCCGACTAATTCGGCTTATGCAGTTGCTAAGATTGCCGGTATTGAGATGTGTTACGCCTTTAATAAACAGTACCAGACCAATTTTGTGCCGGTAATGCCGACTAATCTTTATGGTCCGAATGACAACTACGATCTTATGAATTCGCATGTCATGCCGGCAATGATTCGTAAATTTCACCTGGCCAAACTGGCGGCGGCCGGTGATGATGCGGCGCTGCTGGAAGATACTGAAACATATGGTTTGATTCCGGGCGATTTTTACCGTAATCTAATGCAGATTGCAGCTTTACATGGCCATAGTTTGAGTGGGGCCGGGGTCGCTGGTATTGTGCCGTCAGGCTCTATTATAAAGTCCGCCAATGTTACTCTCTGGGGCTCCGGCACCCCGAAACGTGAATTTCTCTATGTTGATGATCTGGCCAACGCTCTGGCTTTTGTTATGTTCGAGTCTGAGGAGTTGCAGCTTCTGAATATTGGTACCGGAGTTGACCAGACCATTCGTGAGCTGGCTGAATGTGTTCGGAAAGTTGTGGGTTATCCCGGCGAGATTGAATTTGATGTGAGTAAGCCGGATGGAATGCCACGTAAACTTTTGGATGTTTCTCGCCTTAAAGCATTAGGCTGGCAGCCGCAATTTACCCTGGAAGAGGGCGTGTGGATGGCCTATAAAAATTATCTTGAAGGAGTTAAAAATTGAAAAAAGCATTAATTACCGGGGTTACCGGTCAGGATGGGGCTTACCTTGCTGAGTTGCTACTCAAAAAAGGTTATGAGGTTCATGGCATTAAGCGGCGTTCTTCGTCATTTAATACGGCTCGGGTTGATCACCTCTATCGTGACTTGCATGAAGCTGATGTTCGTTTTAAGATGCATTATGGTGATCTTACCGATGCTACCAATCTGATTCGGATTATTCAGGAGGTCCAGCCGGACGAGATCTATAATCTGGCCGCCCAGAGCCATGTTCAGGTATCATTTGAAACCCCTGAGTATACGGCTAACAGCGATGCCCTGGGAACTTTACGTCTGCTGGAGGCCATCCGCATCCTGGGTCTTGAGAAAAAGAGCCGTTTTTATCAAGCCTCAACCAGTGAAATGTTTGGTCTGGTTCAGGAGACGCCGCAGCGTGAAACCACGCCGTTTTATCCTCGCAGTCCTTATGGTGCCGCCAAAGTCTACGCCTACTGGATTACGGTTAACTATCGTGAAGCTTACGGCATGTTCTCCTGTAATGGGATTCTCTTTAATCATGAATCACCATTGCGTGGCGAAACCTTTGTTACCCGTAAGATAACCCGGGCAGTGGCCCGGATAAAGCTTGGCTTTCAGGATAAAATTTATCTCGGCAATCTTGACGCCAAACGCGATTGGGGCCATGCCGCCGATTATGTTAAAGCGATGTGGCTGATGCTGCAGCAGGACCAGCCGGAGGATTTTGTGATTGCCACCGGCCAGACCCGGACCGTGCGTGAATTTGTTGAAAATGCTTTTGCTGAGATCGGGGTTGAAATTGCCTGGCGCGGTAGCGGGGTTGATGAAATCGGTTATGATAAAGCTGATGGTACGACCAGAGTTGAAATTGATTCCCGCTATTTCCGCCCCACCGAAGTTGAACTTCTTTTAGGTGACCCGACTAAAGCCAAAGAGATATTGGGCTGGGAGGCGGAGACAAGTTTTGCCGATATGGTTCGTTCGATGGTTGCCGAAGATCTGATTGAAGCTCAGAGGGATAATTTTTGCCAGAATCAGGGTTTCAAAGTTTACGCCCACGAAGAGTGATGATTCATATTTGACTCTCCCCAGTTTATTTCTTGCACACTCCGTCACAATGTGATATTTCTGCCGGAGATGCAAAAAAGGAGTCGTAAATGGAAACAGTAAGTCGTTTTTTTAGATCATCTAAACAAAGTTTTTTTCTGTTTGGACCTAGAGGGACTGGGAAATCGACCTGGCTTAAGCAGCATTTTTCAAAATCAGTGGTAATTGATCTTCTGGCACCGGACCAGTTTCGTTTATATTCATCCCGACCTGAACGCTTGCAAGAAGTTGTCAGCGGCTCAGAAGGGAAAACCATCATCATTGATGAAGTACAGAAAATTCCCGAGCTTCTTGATGTTGTGCATAAGCTTCTTGAAGAAACTAACGGAATTCAATTTATTTTGACGGGTTCCAGTGCTCGTAAACTGAGAAGAACGGGGGTTGATCTGTTGGCGGGGCGTGCGGTTGTGAAAACCATGCATCCGTTTATGGCAGCTGAACTCGGTGAAAATTTTTCTTTGCACGACAGTCTGCAAATCGGCCTGGTGCCCTTGATAAGCAGATCTTCCAATCCCCGGGAAACCCTTGCTTCATATGTTGCTCTCTATCTGAAAGAGGAGGTGCAAATGGAGGGTGTGGTTCGTAATATTGGCGCTTTCAACCGTTTTCTGGAAGCTGCCAGTTTTTCTCACGGCAGCACCATTAATGTTTCGGAAATTGCCCGCGAATGTCAGGTTAAACGAAAAACCGTGGATAATTATCTTGCCGTTCTTGATGATCTTCTGCTCTCTTTCCGGGTGCCGGTTTTTTCGCGGCGGGCCAAACGACATCTGATTTCTCATCCTAAATTCTATTATTTTGATAGCGGTGTTTTTCGCTCTCTGCGACCGACCGGTCCTTTGGACAGTCCTCAAGAAATTGACGGTGCCGGGTTGGAAGGTCTGGTTGCTCAACATTTAAGAGCCTGGATAGCATACGGCAGCAAACCCTGCGATCTCTATTACTGGAAAACAAAATCAGGGGTTGAAGTTGATTTTATACTCTACGGTCAGGATTGTTTTTGGGCTATAGAGGTTAAAAATTCTGCCAAAATCAACAATAAAATGCTCAAGGGCTTGAATACTTTTTTGGAAGATTATCCTGAAGCTCAAACTATTCTTCTTTATCGCGGCAATGAACGTCTGAAGATAGGCAACATCCTATGTCTTCCCTGTGAGCCGTTTCTCCGCAGTCTGGTTCCCGGAAAAATGATTTCTTGATTACTTGAAGATTCATACTTTTTCCTGATTGTAAATCTTACCCAGATAATATATAAACCCATCTGTATTTATATCAGCAGATGGGTTTTTTAGTTACGCCCACCCCATCTATAAATCTCATATTATTACACTCAATCTATAAGGAGAATACCCATGACCGATCTTAAGACTTCCACCAGCCCCAACGGTGAAGAATTTTCGCTTCCGGTTGCAGAGGACTATCAGGCTGAAAATGACCGCCTGGCGGCTCTGGTTAAAGAACATAAAGCTCTTGGTCACGAAATTGTTGTCGTGATGGGGGTTGGTTTTGTCGGTGCGGTCATGGCCGGTGTCGTCGCTGATTCCTGTGACAAAGAGACCGGAGAGCCCGCTAAATTTGTTATCGGCATGCAGCGGCCTTCAGTGCGTTCTTTCTGGAAAATTCACTACCTTAATCGTGGCATCGCCCCGGTTGAAGCCGAAGATCCTGAAGTTGCACCGATGATTGAACG
>JAOZKP010000647.1 GCA_029935295.1 bacterium
AACTCGTAAAAAGTCACGGGATGGCTAAGTAAAAATTTCGATAGACAAGATGTTGTGGTTCTCCAGGCGCGAGACCATACATGTAGTATGTCGAGTGTCTGGAGAACCACAACAACGCAGGATATCGGAACTTTTTACGACGCCATCATAGATGATATTACACATTAGCGTTTGCAAAAACAATATAAAAAAGCCGGAATATAGATTTTTGTTCCGGAAGTGACTCTTTGTTCTAAAATATTAGTCGTATGCTCAAAATACTCTTGACATTTAAGAGCATAGCACTTATATTATAGTCATACGCTCATAATAGGAGAAGGCGATGCCAAGACCGCGAAAACGCAGATCTATTCAGGGGCGCCCCGTCGTGGGGGCCTTTTTCCCTGACGGAACTCCACCATGGGGGCAAGGGGAGAGCATTCTCCCTCTGGAGGGTCTTGAAGCGATCAGACTAAGTGATTTTCAGAGGCTTGATCAGGAGACGGCAGCCGCAATGATGAACGTCTCCCGCCAGACATTCGGAAGGATACTGGCCGAAGCCCGGGCCTCGGTTGCCGATGCACTGGTTATGGGTAAAATTCTTAGAATCGAAGGCGGACATTTCGCTATGCCGCCTCGTGGAAACGGTAGGCACCGCCGGGGTTGGAATGGCGGTAATTAATAAAAAAGCCTATCATTAATAAAATCAGAGTGTCCGGCTTAAATGCCATGTAATTTTTAAACCGGGCACTACTGAAAAAAAGGAGGTAGATATTATGCCAGGACTAAATGGAAGTGGCCCCATGGGTGCCGGTCCGATGACCGGAGGAGGACGAGGATATTGCAACCCCGCTGGAAGCGGCGGTTATGCCCGACCACTGTACGGTCAAGGGCGTGGTTTCAGGGGCGGATACGGATCAGGGCCGGGATTTGGCCAGGGGCGAGGATATGGAGGCTGGCGCGGCGCTTATCCTGCCGCCACCAACGCTTCTTACACCGTGCAGCCTGAAGATGAGCTCAACAACCTCAAAAACCAGGCCAATTTCATCAAAAATGAACTCGATGCCATCAATAAACGTATCGTGGAACTTCAGTCGACATCTTCAGGATAAATTTTTTGCAGAAAATCAAAAAATGAATTTGCGTTGATAATCAATGTAAATGTTCATACCTTGTAAATCCACCCACATGTACTACTAATGCGGGGACAAATCATGCAACTCAAACGAGTCTTTCCGACCCGCAAATAAGTACCCTTATCAGAACATTTTCTTGTTTTTTAAACCAGAAAATGTTCTGTAAGGTACTAAAAAAAGAGGCTCAGGATATCACCAAATGGCAGCACTGCTGGGCTGAATTTTTCCTGCCTGGCTACG
>JAOZKP010000648.1 GCA_029935295.1 bacterium
CAGATGACTGCACCATGGCCAATATCTCTTTTCAGTTTTGCCAGAACCGGAAAATGTCTGGATGCAGCCTTGCTGGGGGTGGCTGTCTTTTTAAACTCAACCGGATAGAGAGTATTGCCCTCTTCCAAAACCAGATCGATCTCTTTTTGATCCACATCCCGGTAATAGTAGAAATAGGCCGACTGGCCATTATGCCAGTAACTTTTCAAAATTTCAGCCAGCAGATAGGTCTCCAGAATCGCACCGGACATAGCTCCGGCTTCCAAGGATTCAGGTGATGGCCAACGGGTCAAATAACAGCATAGCCCGGTATCCAGAAAATAGATTTTTGGGGTTTTTACCAAGCGTTTTGTAACATTATTATAGTATGGCTGTAAAAGATAGACAAGACCGGAGGTTTCAAGTACAGAGAGCCATGATTTTGCGGTTTTGTGATCAATATCCACATCACGAGCGATATCGGAATAGTTGAGTAATTGCCCTGTCCTGGCGGCAATTGTACGCAAAAACTTCATGAATGATGTGATATCGGCAACATTTATAATATCTCGAACGTCACGCTGGATGTAGGTCTGCACATAGGAGTTATAAAACATATCACGTGAGATCTGTTTATCAACAATGATTTTGGGATAGGAACCACGCCAAATATTTTTGTAAACATCCATAACCTGTTTTGGACTTTCGGCTAAGTCACGTGCCTGTGTCAGCCAGTCAGAAGTCGGCATGAATGGCTGGAGAGCAAAAGCCCTTCCCTCAATTTCCGACTGGGACAACCCGAGCATGTCAATAATGGCAACCCGGCCGGCAAGGCTCTCAGTAATACCTTTCATTAAGTGAAATTTCTGTGATCCAGTAAGCCAAAACATACCGGGCTTCTTAGCTTTGTCAACCGCCATCTTGATGTAACTAAAAAGGCCGGGAGCGTACTGAATTTCATCAATAATAACCGGGGGGCTGTGCCTTTGCAAAAAAAGTGCAGGATCTGTTTGTGCCAGTTCTTTCTGTTCCAAATCATCCAGGGTTACATAACCCCGACCCTTTTCCGCACAGGTCTCCAACAGCGTGGTTTTACCGACCTGGCGAGGGCCGGTGACGAGTAGAACAGGAAAACTTTCAGAAACCTGGGCTATGACCCGACTCAGTGTACGTTCTATCATGACCACCTCTTCGTTTAATTGGGAATAGACACACAAAATAAACGAGCTGGGCGCTTTTTGCAACTAAAACTTGATATCTTCGTAAAAAATCACGGGCTGGCTAATGGATATTCCACACCGCAAAGGAAATCATAACCTCTGCTGCCCCAAACGAAAAATGCAATCCTCTGCATTCTCCGAGGTCTCAACCTCA
>JAOZKP010000229.1 GCA_029935295.1 bacterium
GAGGGCGAAGCAATGTTCGACACCATTTATTATAGCTTTATGGTGACACATGTGACGCCATCAAAATTATGTGGTCTGTTCTTTTAACCACAATTTAACAACTTTCGCAACCTCCTCCGGGTTTTCGGTGGCGAAACTGGTGACCTGATCCATTACTGTGGTGGGCCGGTGAATCTCAACTTTATCAGCAACCTGGTCAGCCATATGTCCCATGCTGCCGGATTTTCCGGTACCGGCAGCGGCGGTTTTGCCAGCAGATTCAGCGGTTAAACCTTCGATCAGAAAACCGATGCCCGGCTTTAAGATCTTGAAGTAGAAAAAGAGCCCGGCGAGTACCATTGCCAGATATTTAAGGCCGCTGAAGATTAAACCGTAACGATCTGACTTTTTAAGTTCGGCAACTTCCTGTTTCAGGCTTTCATTATTAAAGGCGATACTGGCAACCTCAACCTGGTCACCTCTTTTTTTGTTAAAACCAATCGCCTTCTTAACCATGCTTGTATAAATCGTAATTTCACTTTCACTGCGGGGGATGAAGGTTTTTTCTGCCCCCTTTTCATCTCCGCCCGAGTATTTGCCGTCAACCATAACCGCAACGCTGATCTTTTTGACCGCACCGACCGGCATAACTGTTCGGCTGACGAGTTTTGAGATTTCGTAATTGCGGGTTTCGTCAGATTTATTGGAATTCTTGCCGTTACCGCTCTGGCCGGCTGTTGTGACCTCGCGGCCGGGAACATTGCTGTTTAACCCCGGCACCCCGCCCGGAGCACCGTCTGCGTCCTGAAATTGTTCATTAAGACGGTGTTCGCTGCGGATTGCCACCTGATCCGGGTCGTATATTTCTTCAGTTTTTTCAACTTTATTGAAGTCGAGACTGGCCGAGACCCGAACTACGACTTTGCGGCGGCCGACTACCCGTTCGAGCATCGACTGCAGGCGCTCTTCAAGGTCTCCTTCATATTTACGACGGAAATTCATTTCGTTGGTGGTCAGCTGGCTGGAGCCGGCCCGTTTACTTATATCTTTTGAAAGAATTGTTCCGAAAGTATCAAGGACGATGACTTTTTCTTTGTTTAAGCCGGCAACACTGCCGGCAACCAGTGACATTACCCCGTCAACCTGATTTGGCTGCAAACGGGCGCCGGCGTGGAGTTTCAAAATGACCGAACATGTCGCATCCTGCTGGTCTTCAGAAAATAGACTTTTTTTAGGCAGAACCAGATGAACCCGGGCAGATTCAACCTGTTTGATTTCACTGATTGTGCGGGCCAGTTCACCCTGGAGAGCCCGTTGAAAATTAATATTCTGGACAAATTCAGTGACGCCGAGATTGGTCTTGTCAAATATCTCAAAACCGACGCCGCCGCTCATAACCTGACTTCCGGCCAGTTTAAGCCGGACTTCGTAGACATCATCTTTGGCAACTTTAACCGTACGGCCTGAATCGGTGAGACGATAGGGTATCCGGCTGCGTCTTAAATAGTCAGTTACCCCGGCCGCATCCTCAGATGAGAGATTATAATAGAGTGGTGCGTAAGCGGTTGACAGCGAGATGATAACCGCAGTAACGATACCTATGATCAGAACTGAGCCACAGCCTAAGATTCCGATTTTCTGGAGAGAACTCCGGGTTTTGAACCAGTTGAGTAAAGCTTTTAAGCGTTCCATGGATTTCCCTTAAAAGAGTAGGTTTAATAATTATTCAGACTCGTTATACTGGCATTTTGATGATTTCTTCATACGCCTTCAGGGCTTTATTGCGTACTTGTGCTAAAAGTTGCATGGAGAGATCAGCCTGCTGTAAAGCGACGACTGCGCCCAGGGTGTCCTGTGAGGCTCCGGTTGTGACCGCTGTGACTTTCTGATCCGCCACCTGTTGTAGATTGTTGACCTGCTGCAGGGCATCATGCAGAGCGCTGGAGAAAGATTTTGCGGCATCAACGGTTTCAGGCGGAGAGGTGTTCTGAGATTCTTTGCCCATGCGCTGCAATTCGTTCAGGTGACCGATGAATGGGTTACTGCTGATATTTGTTATCGTCATGATTTAAGCTCCACTCTATTTTAAGAGGTCAATAGTTTTGTCGGCCATCTCTTTGGCATTCTTCATTATCGTCGCATTGGCTTCATAACTGCGAGTCGCCGAGAGCATATTGACCATCTCTTCGAAGGTGTTGACATTGGGGTAAGCGACGTAACCATCCTTGTTGGCATCCGGATGTCCTGGTTGATATTTCATGACCGGCGGGGTCGGGTCGGTGATAACGTCAACAACTTTAACCGACAGCGCCGGATTTTCCGGAGCTGTTAGCTGTTCGTTGCTTACTCTCTCCTCTGATTCCGACAGGGCCGTGGCAAAAACAACGTCACGGCGCCGGTAGGGGCCGCCTTCCGGGGTTCGGGTCGTATTCTGATTCGCAAGATTACTGGCGATTACATTGAGACGGAAGCGCTGGGCGGACATGCCGCCGGCGCTGATACCCATCATAGTTTCAAAACCCATCGTTATTTACCTCCCTCAACGATCGCATTTTTCAGGATCGACATCTTGCTTTTCAGCATCTGCATAGTTCGGATATAAGCACTGTTGTTGATCGCCTGATCGGCCATTTCCTGATCGAGATTGACTGAGTTACCATCAAGACCGCCCAGTGAATTTACTTTGGGACTCACTTTTCCATGAACAGAATTAATTGATGAAACATTGCCAAAGTGACCGGCATGAGTTGCCGTCATCTGCAGAGAGCCAGAGTCTCCGGCCGTAGCCTGGCGCAAAGCCGCGCTGAACTCAAATTTCTGCGCCTGATATTGCGGCGTATCCAGGTTGGCGATATTGCCGGCAATAACCTGAGCTTTCTCTGTCCGCAACTGCGCACTCTTAACCAATAGGTTGTTGGTGCTGTCAAAAATATTGTTGATTGTCATGGTTTTGACACTCTCGGTTAGGCAGTTTACTTGATTATTGCTAGGGCACACCACGAAAACCATGAATGTGCGCTAAATTTTCCTCTTCAATCAAGAAAGATGCAACCAGTGTGCCAGAAATGGGTATGAGGTGAACTTAGACATGCTGATGGGTTTGTAATATCTTAGAAACAGAATTCGTAAATCAATATAATATTGCGGTAATGTCACAAAACAGAAAGGTGTCAGGCTTGACTTTTGGGTATTTTTTACTTTTACAGAGAGTTGATTTTTTATGATTGTAACTGGAGCGGGATACGGGATTCGAACCCGCGACTTTCAGCTTGGGAAGCTGACACTCTACCAACTGAGTTAATCCCGCTTAGGATGGTAAGTTGTGAATTGTGGGCCCCCACTACAACGAAATGTTGTTGGATGTCAATCTGTTTTTTATGATGGTGAGAAACAGTTATACGCGTTGATGATAGCTGATTTCGTTCTTGACGAAATCTTAGTAGTAGGCGTATTAAGTACTCAGTGATAATCTTTGTGCAGAATGGCTGGGTTTAAAAGATATTGTCAAAAGGGATAACTTATGAAAATCGATGTCGTAAATACAATTATTTACTGTCGGAACTGGTCAGAAAGTGTCGCTTTTTATCGGGACGAACTAAAGTTTGAAGTTAGTTTTGCCAATGAGTGGTTTGTTGAGTTTAAGCTGAATGAGGCTGCCTGTTTAAGTGTTGTCGATGCCTGCCGGGCCTGGGTCGGGCCGAGCAGTGGTGAGGGTGTGATGGTTAGTCTGAGGGTTGATAATCTTGTCGATGTGTATTTGGAAATGGAGTCCTTAGGGCTCGATCCGACTCCGGTTGAAGAAGTTTGGGGCTCCGAGGTGTTCTCAATTTTTGACCCGGAAGGAGTGCGGCTGGAATTCTGGTCATCAATTAAGGGTAATACAGATGACAACTAAGCAGGGTGATTTTTTGGAGTTGCCGCTGCCGGTTGATACGCATCTCCATTTAAGTCTGGGTGGTGATCCGGTTGCTAACGCTCGGTTACAACTGGCGGCCGGAGTGGCCGGTGTGCGCGATGCCGGAGACCGTGACGGTCGGTTGGATGGAGTTGCAATGCCGTTGTCTTTGAATGTAGTGAGAACTGGGCCGGCGATTTTCAAGAAGGGTAGTTATGGTAGTTTTTTAGGGGATAACCGTGAATTTACATTAGCGGAGAAAATAGCTCAGACGCCATCTTCTTTTGTTAAGGTGATTTTGACGGGTCTGGTTTCATTTGATAACTATGGTGAGATCGGGCCGCAGCAGTGGAGCCTGGAAGAACTTACAGAAATTGTTAAAATGGCGGCGGCGATTGATAAGAAAGTAATGGTGCATGCTAATTCCGATAAAGCCTGTCGGGAAGCGGTTGCGGCCGGGGTGCATAGTATTGAACACGGCTATTTCATTGAGCCGGAAACCCTGACGCTAATGGCCGCCAAGGGCATCTACTGGACGCCGACAATTGCGGCAATGGCGAATCAGATTTTAGATCCGGACAAACGTTTTTCCAGGGCGCAGCTGGCAATTATTAAACGTAATGCCGGGCGCCAGCTGGAGATGATTAAATTTGCTTATGATGCCGGTGTGCAACTAAGTATCGGTACCGATTCAGGCTCATATAATGTGCCACACGGCCGGACATTTCTGCGGGAGATGGAGCTTTTTGTCGAGGCCGGCATTGAGAAGTCTGAAGTCTGGCGGATTGCCACCCGGAATGGTTGGGTACTTTTGGGCTTGCCAGGTGAGTTACGTCTTAAACTTGATCCAAAAATGCCGCTGGATGCACTTTTGGAGGAATCCCGGAGAGTCTTGCTGAAATAGGAACTGAAAAGGCAAGTCTTGGGGTCAAATCTTTATCCTTGACAAAATAACGTTTATGCGACCTTGG
>JAOZKP010000230.1:0-1827 GCA_029935295.1 bacterium
TTGGAAGTTATGGTTCGCATCTATCCTTTTGTCAGGCAATAGCGAAATATAGCAGCTTTCCTGATCAGGAAATTTTGGAATATCTAATGCGGGACATCCTGAATGTGGCGCTGCGAAATACTGATAATCATGGTCGCAATACGGCTTTGATCAAATACCCAAGTGGAAAAGTTGAACTTTCTCCCCTTTATGACTTTGCTCCGATGTTTCTTGACCATGAGGGGATTGCTCGGGCTTCAAGGTGGGATGGCGAATTGGAAACTGAGATCGGGCGCCCGGTATGGGGGAGAGTTGCTGAGGCTCTCTCGGTATATGTCACAAAGCCTGAAAAAATAAAAATAGTTTTGAAAAGGTGTGCACTTTTGGTTGAAAAATTGCCTGAAACTATGCAGCAATGCGGAGTTGATGAATTCTTGATCGAAAGGCTTGCCGGTCGGATTCAGGTGGTTAGTGAAGATTTACTTGATGTAGGTCGATAGAGGGGTATTTTGAGGTATGAGAAAATTACCGTCTGAAGAGGTGCAAAAGGAAAAGGAGAAACTTTATGAAGAGCTGCTTCTGGGGCGATTGACGATTGGTCAGGCAACTGTGCGGATGCGTAGAATTGTCGGTTTAACGCAAAAAGATTACGCTGAAAAAATTCTTAAGATTTATCCTCGAGTCCTCATGGAAATTGAAAAAGATCGGGGAAATCCAACCCTTGAAACCCTGAATAAAATCGCTCGACCATTTGGTCTGCAGGTTATGTTTATGCCTTCAATAAAAAACTTGGATTGAGAGAACTAATTTCAACTTTAGTAAGTAGTCTCTCGGGCTGTTGATGTCTAAATCTCTTGGTTGAGCGATTTCCGGCTGGTTTCGTTCATTGTATGATTGTGCAATACGAGGACTAAGGTGTTGTAATAAAAAAGGCCCGGAATTTTATTCCGGGCCTTTTTGTGATAATCATTTGGAGCTTGGATCAGTCTACAGATTCAATTGTTCACATGCCATGATTGTCTGCTTACATAAAACTGCAGTCGTAACCGAACCAACACCGGCCGGAACCGGGGTAATCTTCCCAACAACCGGTTCACAATCGGCAAAGTCGACATCGCCGCAGTATTTGCCGGGGTTGTCGGGGTCTTCATTGATGCCAACATCAATTACAATCTGGCCAGCTTTTACAAAGTCCGCTTTGACCATTTTCGCACGGCCGACAGCGGCAATCAGGATGTCAGCTTCCTGGCAGACCTTATTAAGATCTTCGGTGCGGGAGTGGCAAAGAGTAACAGTGCCGTGTTCGCGCAGCAGGAGCATGGCTACCGGTTTGCCGACGACCAGAGAGCGGCCTAAGACAACGCAGCGTTTACCTTTAATCGGAATATTGTAGAAATGGAGCATATCCATGCAGGCAGTCGGCGTGCAGGGCGGGAAACCGGAGAGGTCATCAGCGAAGACTTTGGCGGCGCCACCTAAGGTCAGGCAGTCAACATCTTTTTCAACCGGGATCAGGGCTCTGATTTTGCGGTCGTCAAGATGTTTCGGTAGCGGCGCGAACATCAAAATGCCGTGTACAGAAGCATTGACACCAACTTCGGTGACGGCTTTTTCGAAATCAGCCTGATTGATATCTTCCGGGTATTCAAAAACTTCGTAAGCCATGCCGACAACGTCGCAGGTCTTTTTTGCTCCGCCTTCGTAAAAAAGATCGTCAGGACGAGCGCCAACGCGGATAATTCCGAGTTTTGGCATGATGTCGCGGGCTTTCAGAGCTTCGACTTTTTTTGCCAGCTCTTCTTTCATTGCATCAGCAACCGGTTTGCCTTTCAAAACTTCAGCCATTAT
>JAOZKP010000230.1:1927-4830 GCA_029935295.1 bacterium
TCTATTTCTGCAGTTTACCAAGTACCAGAGCCAGGGTTTCGTCAGCGATTTTGGAACCGTCAGCCAGCAGCTGGTCCATTTCGGCTTTAGCGGCTTTATTGAACTCTTCGTCCTTGATGCCGTTGATATTAATGATGACGTTGAGGCTGCCGGAAATCAGGGCGGCTTTCAGGAAGACGACGCCGCAGGCAACATCGGATATTGCAATCATGGTGCCGATCACACCCATGCGTTGGTGAATCTTGATTCCTTCATAGGCTTGACGCATTATGTCGAGTGGTACGGAACAGGCAGTTTTACCACAGGCTTCCATGGTTTCTGCTTTGAGTTTTTTCTCTGCATCGGTCTCTCTCGGCATGCCGTAGGCTTTGGATAGAGGCTCGAAAACCTCGGCATCTTTATCGACCAGAGCTTCAAGAGCAGCAATGACCTTTTCGCCTCTGGCAACCAGCTCTTTGGCTTCATCTTCGACATCGGCATATTTCTTTTTGCCGATAGTCAGGTTGCCGACCATATTGGAGAGGGCCATACCGATTGCGCCGCCCATGGCTGCCGCGCCGCCGCCGCCGGGAACCGGCGCTTTAGAAGCTAAAACTGTATTAAAGTCTTTACAGGTTTCATTAAGCATTGACATAGGTCTTTCCTCCTGAGGTTAAAGTTGGGTTGGCTGTCGACTGCAGCTTGAAATTGTCGATTGTATTTTGCCAAAAGCAAAAACAGGCACCGCTTACAATGGATGCCCTGATTTGTCAAGTGAATTTACCGGTCAACGCATTGCGAACAGAGCATAGAGGCTGAAGAGATAAACTCCGACTACGAGGAGGGAGTCAACCGGCCAACGACCGGCGAGTTTTCTCTGTGAGCCGTAAATCCCGGAAAAGAGATAGAGGCCGCTCATTAAAAGGCCGATGGCGGCAATCAGGCTTTGACTTTGCGAAGCGGCAGCAAAGATTGAGGAGCGGAAGAAACAGAGGTCAGCCAGGGCTAAAATTGCAATGTTAAATATATTGCTGCCAAAAATGTTGCCGGCAGCCATGGCAAAACTGCCGATTTTAACGGCGCTGAAAGTGACGACAATCTCCGGCAGTGAAGTGGCGATTGCGAGCAGGCTGTTGCCGACAAAAGTCGAGCCCCAGCCGGTGATTTCGGCGATGTGTTCGGCGCTGGAGGCCAGAGCCATAGAGGCCGCGACAATAACGCCGGCATTAATCAACAGAGAACGTTTAAGTTCCGGTGGAATAATTTTTTGCTTAGTTTCCGGGTTTTCATTATTGTCGATACAGTCGGTTGTGATTACGGGTTGAAACTTATGTAGTTTCTGCAGGCCGATGATATAGGCTGCGGCAATAAAAACTGAAAAGAGATCAATATGAAAGATGTGCCAGAAACCCCGGCCGGCCAGACCCATTAATGCCAGGCTGATAATAATCAGCGAGAGATAGGCGGTGAGCTGATTTTCAGGATCGAGGCGATGTCGCTTTTCCTGAACTTTTTGCACAAGAATAAGATCAAGCAGGGCTAGAATTGCTAGATTAGCAGCATTGCTGCCGAAGATATTGCCTAAAGCTAAATTCGGAGCGTTGACAAATACGGTCGCACTTAAGGTACTGACCAGCTCCGGCAGGGAGGTGACAAATCCTAAAAGAATTACTCCGATAAATCCCCGACTCATGCCGGTAACTTCGGCCAGTTCATCGCCGGCTTTGGTCAATTTTTGTCCTGAGATCAGAACCGCCAGCGCTGCCAGTAGAAAAATAATCCAGATCATATTAAAGTGTTTTGCCTGTAAAAAAGCCCGGTAACTGCATTTAAAGCAAATACCGGGCTTTCTGAGGAAATTTGTTTAGTACCTTGTCAGGGTTACTAAGTTGCAGGCACAGCCTGCGTTAACTTGGATTGAGGCTTCGATTTAAGCCGTGGCGAAATTACTCGTCAGTGCTCGCTTCTTTTTTCTCTTCCTCGCTCTCTTCTGTGCTTGCAGCTTCTTCCGGAGTTTCATCTACAGCTACAGGCTCAGTTTCAGGTTCATCTACAGCTTCAGCTTCAGTTTCAGCGGTATCATCGCTAGCCGGACTTTCCTCTTCAGGGGTTTCCTCCGAAGCTTTTTCTTCCGGAGCCCCATCTGCGGTTTTTTCTTCTACCGGAACGTCATCTTTACCTTCTGTGGCCTGCTGCAGAATTTCACCAAAAGAGACTTTACCCTGCTGGAAGCTGTCGGTGATGTACTCGCCGCTTTCCAACTTCTCTTTTTCGTCGGTAAAAGCTTTAATGCTCAAGCCAATTTTGCGGTCATCGTTATTGATGTTCAGAACCTTGGCGGTTACGGAGTCACCAACTTTGAGAACTTCGTCAGCTTTCTTATCTTTATCCGCAGTAATCTCGGAGATATGAACCAGGCCTTCAACCCCGTCTTCAAGCTCGACGAAGGCACCGAAATCAGTGATGTTGGTAACGGTTCCAGTAACATGGTCGTTGGCCATCAGTTTCACGCCGATATTCTTCCAGGGGTCTTCGTTAAGCTGTTTGATCCCGAGTGAAAAACGCTGATTGGCAGTGTCCAGATTTAAAACAACTGCTTGAATAGTTTCGCCTTTTTTATAGATTTCGCCCGGATGTTTGAGGCGTTTGCTCCAGGAGATATCCGAGATATGCACCAAACCGTCAATATCATTTTCGATGCCGACGAAAAGGCCGAAGTCAGTGATATTCTTGATTTCACCTTCAATCTTGGTGCCGACCGGGTATTTGTCAATCAGGTTATCCCAGGGATTGGGTTCGACCTGTTTCATGCCGAGAGAGATGCGGCGTTTTTCCGGATCGATACTTAAGACTACGGCATCAATCGAGTCGCCGACATTAACAATCTGGGTCGGATGTTTGATCTTTTTGGTCCAGGACATTTC
>JAOZKP010000039.1 GCA_029935295.1 bacterium
CTTATATTGAAAATTGAATGACTGCCATAACGGTATTCCACTACACCTCCCCCATATATTCGTTAGATTGGGAATATAGCAGATAAATATGACCACCTCAAAGCGGTGGTTTTAACCTTTGGTTAGAGACTAATAAAGTAATCCGCAACCATAAAAATACCGGTTATGAAAAGCGCCCAGTAAACAATTTTCTGGAAAACTTCTGCATTTACCCGATTGTGAATGATCTCTCCGACGAAAATTCCGACAAAAAGAAACGGGAGCATCCAGATTAGATACGTGACATCCGCACTCATTGATACGTGACTAAAAATGACACCGGAGACATTATGAAAAAAGGCTTGAAAGGTTGCATCTGTCAAAAATAGAATCGTATTAAGAGTAAGCCATAAAAGGCTCAAAGTTGCCCGAAACGCTCCCTTCTCTGGCAGTTTTTTTGTCGCATAGAAGACTATAAACGGCCCGCCGGTGGCAAATGCCCCATGAATCACCCCCCCTAAGAAGAGCAACAGGTAGTATATCTGCGGCGGCGGATTAAGTCTCGCTTCTGCCTTAAAGTAGGCTTTGCTCAGCTGTAGAACGGCAGTTATAATGATGAATATCCCTAAAATCAGTTTCAGCATTTCCGAAGGAAAGTTATTGAAAAAATAGATTCCTAGAGGCATTCCCGCCCCGGCGAGAATGACGATGACAAAAAACTGCCGAAACTGGATCCGTTTAAATTTAGTGCTTACGATATAGAGAGAAAGTATCCACCCGATAATCGCCAACAAAACTTTTGCCTTATGAATGCCAAGCAGATAGGTGATAAACGGGAATGCGAGGATAGTACACCCGAACCCGGTAATCGCTTCAACCGCATGGGAAATAAAGATTATAAGACCTGTCAAAAGGAACGAGATATCCATTATATTCCTATTCTAAAACTGTTCAATTTACTGCATTTACAGCCTAATCTACCCTGAAAAACAGCAAAATTTACTTTGCGTTATCTGCCGGCAGACTCCTTTTGAAAAAAAACTTCTGCATGATAAACATCAACAGGAAAAACACCACACAGTGAGCAAAAATGATTTTAGCCAGGCCTATGGTTCCGAGCCAGGGTGCCGTCGGCATCATGGCATACATTATATATAGAGGCATCAACAGAGCAAGCTGAACCGATGTGGCTAATCCGGTTTCTACAGAAACTGTGGTTTTGAACTCAGGATCAGTGATTCGCAGCAGAATCAAGCTGTTGGACACGGTTCCGGTCAGCATACCAAAAGTTGAGAGAAACCTCTCTAAGCCGAACTTATCCAGACGCGTTGAAAACCACCACACGGTACTACTGGCAATCACGGCAATCAACACAACCGTAATCAGCATAGGCCCAATATACCTGGTTAAAGCGGCAAATTTGACCCCCAGAAGGCAGCAAACAATTACATAATCAACGCAGAGGCCGGTGAGCCGGTTGATGGTGCCACTGTCGATCTGATGGCCAGCGCCGCTCTTATTAATCAGCACTCGCGTCAGAATTCCGCCGAACAGACCCCAGATGTAGATCAGATTAAAGGTCAGCATACCGTATGCAGGCGGCAGAATAAAATACTTAAGGACATAACAGATCCCCCAGCTGACGCCGTAAGCTAAGGCTCCTAGAGCAACGTGAAAGGAGAGGGAATCGAGATTGGCGCTGTGAGTTACCTGGTTCCCCATCGATTCAGTTTTATCTTTAGCAATTATGCCGCGAAGAAAAGCTTTATCGAGACCATCACTACTGGTGTAAGCGGCAAGCCCCTTGCGAATGCCCCAGTTAGCAATCGGAACGCCGACAAATGCGGCTACGATATAACCCATCGCCGCGTATGTGACCCCCAGAGTAACCACATCCTGCATCCCGCATTTCTCCCATATTTGAGCATAGGTAGTTGCGGAGCCTGGACCCCCGGCAAAGCCGATACCGGCCAGAAAACCGGTCGCGGTTTCAAGAGATGCACCGGTTACCGCATTCCAAGCGGAGATCACCCCAAAACCAATAAGCAGCTGTAACATATAGACGGCGGCGTAAAGTAGCCCAATCCATAAGGTTCCCCGGAATATCTCCCTGCCCATGCCTTTACCGTCACCATTACCACCCTTGATCGCCGACAACCCGATTAGCGTAAAAGCGAGGCTGAAGAACAGGTTGGTCAGGTTGATAAAGGTACCAAATTCGACCCTGACCCAACCGTCCGGACTGGGATAACCGATTACGCCGAGATTGATTAGCAGCATACCGACCAATCCTGCCAAAAGGCTTGAAGGAAACAAGAATTTCTGGAAAAACGTGACTTTACTTCGGACTACAACTCCAACGGGGATAAGGATTGAAGCCCAGATAAAGGCTATAATATATGGGGTTAAGAGTTTTTCCATTTGTTAAACCTCCTGGTGTTGGCAAAGAGACGATATCGTAATTTCTAGCAGATGGGCTAAGTACACAATATTGGATTTAGACCCCGGAGAATTCCGGGGTCCATAACTGTGATTATTCATCAGTGAGGCGATCATAACAACCGCTGGTCAGATCCTCTCTCTCCTGCAGAATAAGAGCTTTCCTGATCTTACCTGTGGGGGTCGTCGGAAAGCTCTCTTTGTACTCGACATAGCGCGGCACCTTAAAATCAGCAAGATTTTTAACGCAATGGGCAATGATTTCTGCGGGAGGAATTGTCTCGGAGCTTTCACCCAGGGCCGGAACGATATAGGCTTTAACCTCCTCTTTGCGATCCTGATCCGGAACCGGAACTACGGCAGCAGAGAGAATCTTGGGATGGCTCATCAGAACATTTTCCACTTCCACGGCGGCAATATTGTCTCCAGCTCGTTTGATCATCTCTTTAATGCGCCCGACGATGTAAAAATAGCCCTGTTCATCTTCTCGAAAAAGGTCTCCGGTTCTGAACCATTCACCGGAAAAAGCTGCATCAGTTGCCTCAGGCTTATTGTAATAGCCTACAAACATGCCCGGCCCACTAACCCACAGTTCACCGGTCTCCCCTTGCACCACTTCCTGGCCAGCTTCGTCAACGATCTTGACGGTACGAAAGGCGGTCGGCTTGCCGACAGAACCAGAACCACTCATATGACCGTCTTCAAGCGGCATAACGATACCAGGCCCGATCTCAGTCATACCGTACCCCTCTCTGAGAGGTGTATTAAAACGCTCTTCAAAAGCTTTATGAATACCTTTAGGAATCGCACCACTGAAGAGTATTCTCAAGTTGTTTTCCTTATCTTCTGGGTATTCCGGCTGCTTAAAAATCCAGTAGGAGAGCAGGGCCCAGGATACGGTGATGCCATATTTACGAATAGTCGGCATAAATTTTGACGGACTGTAGCTTCGGGCCACTACCATCTTCATCCCTTTCATAATGCACATAAGCAGTTCCCAGGGCGGATCCATATAGTAGAACGGCTCAACACAGAAAAACACATCCCTTTCGCTCATCTTCTGGGCCGCAACCCAAGCTAAGGTCTGCCAGTATTCGTGCGTCAGCAGACAGCCTTTGGGAAATCCGGTTGTGCCCGAAGTGTATTGAATACTTATCAAATCATCTTCACCAACCTCTACCCCACTAAACTCTGTCGCAGCGGTCAGGGCAAGACCTGGCAGATTCGGTCCGATGTCACCAGCTTCAACACCAACCGAAAACAGTATCTTAATGTCGGGTGTATTATCCTTTACCTGTTTGAAAACCGGTGCGTATTCATCGGCTATAACGAGACCGACAGAGTCAGAATCATTGAGAGCATACTCTAAATCTTCGCCTTGGAGCCGAATATTTAAAGGCACCGCAACGGCTCCGATTTTAGCCAGAGCCAGCCAGACAAAAATAAATTCAGGGCCGTTGGCGAGCATCATCGCAAAGTGATCACCTTTGCTTATACCCGCCTTCTGCAGAATGACAGCATATTGATTAACCGTATCGTTCAATTGTCTGTAGGTATAAGATTTATCCTCTGTAATAAAATAGAGCATCTCATTACTGGCGAAACGATCCACCGCTTTCTCAAGCAGGGTTGCAATATTCTTTTCTATTCCGTCAATACTCATCTTTAGCTCCTTTATATTAAAATTCTATTTATTAGAAACCTGTTTAATAACGGGCAGATCGATAAATGAGGCGTAATCACTGTTTCTGAAGATCGTAACCGTCGGATCCCCTTCCAGGGGAATACGATCAAAATTGCCTTTGTCAGCACCGGCAATAGCGATACGAATGCGATGTCCTTTTTTAATCAAAACCGAGGTTGGAATCATCTCAAAAGCAAGTTCCGCTATCTCACCCGGCACTAAAGGCTGAGCATCTTTTTTTACAAAGGAGTGGTACGGGGTAGACTGTTTAATATAAGGGTTCTGCGACTCCTTTCGATGGATAACACGCAGCCCACCTTCGGTAATCAACCGGCTTTTTCCGTCTTGATCAACATCTTCAAAGTACGCAATCAGAACCCCATCTTTATGATCGGAAGATACATACAGGGTTACAACCGGATGTCCGGTGATCTGCATATCTGTACCTAGAGGCGAACTATCATAGGTCAACATTCTCTTATCCATGTCGCCGCGATTGTCGTAGTTCAGAACCGGGCCACCAGCACCGGTAGTCCAGCGGCTTTCAGGACCGGTAGTAACGTCAAAATCAACCTTATATTTATCGAAAGCACTATCATTAACCGGCCTCTCTGAAGACAACTTAAAACCCTCCTGCAAAAACATACGTAAGCTCCGGGAGCCGGCAGGCGGCCAGACATCGGTCTCCTTATAAACCTCTTCACCAAGGTTGAAGTAAGTAATGGCTGACCACTTATCAACTCCATTATCCGCCCCCTTCAGATAGTGATCAAAGAAGTCACCGGCCATCTCCCACTGATCATGTTCACTCGGTAAAGGAGCCAGAATTTTGTCACTTACTACATAAGGGCTGGCATGTGAACGCCCACCATGGTTAGATCCGAGAATCAGAATTTTCATCGGATTACTATAATTGAGAAACTGAAGGATATTGGAGTCTGAAAGCCCACCATCGTACCAACTGCACATTTTAAGCATGGCAACATTGGATTTTTCGATTCTATCTTTAAGTCTCACTGTTGAAATATCTAAAGTTGAGATGCCCGAATCACCCCACTCCTGATCAATAAATTCAATCGGAGTCCCTTCTTTAGCCACATCTGAGTTTTGGGCATGCTGCGCGATCGCTTTCGCCAACATCTTCCCATCAGTGTCGGCATCGACCGGTCGAATTGCCCGCCCCAGCATCTGCCACTGATTATTATCGAGCATTTTCACATAAGCACCCCACTTGTTAATTACGGCAGCAGCCGAGAGTCCATAGGGTTTGGCATAGGTCTTAAAATGATCGAGATAACCGCCACCCCAAGGGAAGATGGCCTTCACCGCCGGATGGTTTTGAGCCGCGAGGAGTTCCGCATTAGTACCGGGATATGATATGCCATAAGCCCCGATCTTCTGGTTACTCCAAGACTGTTTAATCACCCACTCGGCAACATCGTAATGATCCCGGGCCTCAGTCGGACCCCATTCGATAACGCGGGTCCCGTACGATGCCCCGGAGCCACGAACATCGACATCAATGATTGCATAACCATGGGAGAGGAGAACCATATCATTGGCATTTAAGAGCGGCAGATCCTGCCACTGCTCAGGATTGGGAGCAAGCCCTGGGTTCTCGACTATGGCCTTGCGGGAAGAGCGATAGTAACGGGTTAAATGAAGCAGTGCCGGGATTTTATCACCAGATTTATAGCCATCCGGCACTGTAATATCCGCAGCTAATTTAACTCCGTCACGCAAAGTGATGTATAATGATTTCGTCGTTCCCTGATTTTGGGCTCCGGCTGGCAGTGGTAAAAACAGACAAACCAACAGAATGACCGCTAACGACAACGTTATTAATGTTCTGTGATTATAATTTATGCAGTTTCCTTGATTATGGTTGAACTTAATCTCTTTCATCAATAAATTCCCTTTGCTCCAAATATCAACCTAAGTTAAATAGTTGCTGTGCATTATCATAAAGCCACTTCTCTTTGACTTTATCTTTTAACGGCAGGCCTTTAACTTCGTCGACAATCTGCGTCAGCGGCAACGCCAGCTCTCCAACCCCGGAACCGAATACGATCTGATCCTGCAACAGGGTGTTTGCAAACTGTATCAGCATTTCAAAGCCTGATCCCGGCACCGAAAGATATTTAGGACGATGAGAAGAGGTATCGATATAGATATTGCGATGGCGGCGGGCGACACCCACCAGCTCCGGCACCCAGGGCCAACCACCACAGGTTGCCACAATTTTCACCTTGGGAAAATCCCGGGCGACTTTATCCAAGTTCCGGGGATGGCCAACTTCCATAGGCAGTTCGGTATTGTAACTCATTGCCGTATAGCAGAAAACCGGCACATCAAGAGAGGTTGCCAGAGCGTAGCAAGGGTAATAGCGGGGGTCAGTGGCAGGAATACCCGACTTAAATGAATTAACATGCAGGGCGACAAAACCGGATGATTTAATTGCCTTTTCAACTTCATCAAGAGCCTTATTCACATCGATAAAAGGGTTAAACACTGCCGTCCCTTTTTGCTTTTCCGGCACCCGGGCAATGCGCTCGTGAGTTTTATCGATCTCAACATCATCAAGCAAGCCCCACACAATTCCAGCCTTATCGAGCTGAGCTTTATATTGTGAATCAGTTGGAGTAATTTTGTCGGCCAGCCCGACAAGATATGTTTTGAATTCGCCAGCGGACAGTTCAGCCCCCTTTTTTTCAAGATCCTCAAAACTACAGCCCAGAGCATTAGCCCATAGATCTCCGAAGATGTGTCGATAGTTGGCAAGCCCATCTCCTTCACCGTTCATAACAAAAAAGCTCATATTTTCCGCCAGCTCATCGGCAGTAAGCGGCGCATCAAGCCTTACATCAATTACTTTTTGCATTGTGGTTGTCCTGTTTATGTTTTATATGTTTATTAAAATTGTGTTACAATTTTTATTCAGACGAACTGCTTTTCGCAGGCGTCAGCCAGCGGGCCAAAGCTGGCAACAGGATAATCGCTCCAAGCATATTGACCAGGAACATAAAAGTTAACAGAATTCCCATATCTGCCTGGAACTTAAGTGGCGAAAAGACCCAGGTGGCAACTCCAATCGCCAGCGTCACCCCGGTAAACACCACAGCATTACCCGTATCCTCCAGGGTACGAAAATAGGCCTCATTAAGCTCTACTCCATCATCCATCAATTGAATAAAGCGACTATAAATATAGATCCCGTAATCAACCCCGACCCCGACACCGAGGGCAACCACGGGCAAGGTGGAGACTTTCAGCCCGATCCCTAGCAGACTCATCACGGCATAGCCGAGCAGAGAAACCAGGCCTAACGGCGCAATTATACAGATCAGCGATTTCAGCGAGCGATAGGTGAGAAAGCAGAGAATGATGATCGCCATAAAGAGGTAGATCAAGATCGGAAACTGCGCTCCAGAGACAACTTCATTGGTTGCCGCCATAACCCCGACATTGCCACAGGCCAACTTAAATTGAAGATCGTCAAGTCCGTATTCTTCATTGTAACTTTTCACTTCCGCCACAATCCGGGCGATGGTTTCCGCCTTATGATCGGCGGTGTAAATCTTAACCGGCATAACACTGCAGTCCGGACTGAATAGGCCGCTGCTGGTTGACAACCCTTTAATAGACTGCACCAATACCAACTGATTTCGCGGTAGCACCTGCCATTTGGGATAACCCTCGTTCCAGCCACCGTTAACCGCCTTGGCAACCCGGGGTAGACTAACGACAGTCAAAACCCCCGGCACATTGCTCATATGCCAGGCGAACCGGTCAATTAAGTCCATCTTGTTATAGTCGATACAGGCATCCGGCACCGTTTCGACAATAACAGAGATAATATCAACACCGATATAAAAGTGGCTGGTAATCATCCGGCTGTCTTTATTGTAACGTGAATCAGGACGCAGCTCAGGAATCCCTCGGGCGATATCACCGATCCTAATTTCAGATCCCTTCCAGGCCCCAAAACAGACCAGCATAACCGCAATCAGCAACACCACAGCAGCCGGTTTAAACTCCGTCACCTTGGCCACCGTTCGCCAGAGTCCCTGCATCTGCAGGGCCCGTTTCTGAGTTTTGACCCGGTATTTAGCTTCATATGTAACATAGGAGAGTAGAAGCGGGAGCAAAAGCAGATTGGTAAAAATTATCACCGCCACACCGAGACTTGCGGTAATCGCCATCTCCTGAATCATCTGAATATCGATCAGCAAAATAGTAATAAAACCGATGGTATCACTCGCCAGAGCAATACAGCCGGGGATCAACAGACGGCGAAAGCTGGCCCGGGCGGCGGTTATATTGTCAGCACCATTAAAAACCTCGGCCCGACTACTGCTGACCATCTGCACACCATGACTGATACCGATGGCAAAGACGAGAAAGGGAACTAAAATTGACATCGGATCGATACCAAAACCCAGAAGCGGCAGCAGACCCAACTGCCAGATGACCGCCGTCAAAGAGCAGGTCAACAGAGTAACCGTCAGAATACAAGACTGAGTATACCAATAGACCAGAAAACCGGTAATCAGAAAAGCGATACCAAAAAAAAGAATCACCCGTTTTGCACCATCGGTCATATCGCCGATAAACTTTGCAAAACCGATTATATGGACACTGATCTCATCAGTTTCAAGATTACTTCTGATATTCTCAAGCTGCTTTGCAACCTCAAGATAGTCCAAACGTTCACCCGTATCAGGGTTGATATCGAGCAGCTCGGCACTAATAATTGCGGCTGAAAAATCGACCGCGACCAGCTGACCGATAATGTTTGATTTAAGGATATTCTTGCGCACCTGCTCAAGTCCCTCAGGAGTAGTCTGAAAATCTGCGGGGACAACCTTACCGCCCGCAAACCCAACTTCAGTAACCTCGGTAAAACGAACATTGGGAGTGAACAAAGATTTAACTTTTGTGCGATCGACACCGGAAAGATAAAAGACATCGTCGGTAGCTTTTTTGAGGGTGTCGAAAAAATCTGGTTTAAAAATACTGCCATTTTTAGACTTTAAGGCAATCAATATCTGATTTGCCCCGCCGAACTCCTTACCATGTTTGACAAAGGTCTGCATATATTCATGGTTTAAGGGAAGCAGTTTACTGAAACCGGCATCGATACGCAGCTTAGTTGCAGAATAACCCATAAATATTGTCAGCATTAAAAAAATGGTTATAAATAGACGTCGATGTCCGAAGATAATATTTTCCAATCCGGGAATTAAATTTTTCATATCACTTGCCTTTTACTGGTAGAGTTAAATCTTCACCCAAACCGAGATCATCTGAACTCAATTTTTTCAAACCAAAAGATCCGGCCAGAATCACCCCACCATCATCCGTTTTTACAGCTTTTAAAATACTCTTGCGATTGGGTTGCTGTTTAAGAGTAAAGCTTTCCCCCCCATCGTTGCTGACCAGCAGGACACCACCAAGTCCGGTGACAATAATATGCCCGCTATCAAGACACAAGCCGCGAGTCAGTGACGCCTGAGTTTTAATTTTTATCAGTTTCCAATTCTCTCCGGCATCTTCGGAACGAAACAGGTGACCACGCAGTCCAAAGAAGAGTACCACATCACCCTTAAGAGGCTGGCAACCAAAAAATGAACCGTTGTAAGGTGAAGGCATCGCCATCCAGGTTTTACCTTCATCATCAGAGCGAAATATATTACCTGCTTCTGCAGCCATGTAGATATATCCATTTTCTGAGGCAATGATCTGATTAAGATGAAAATCCCACATCGGCTTATCCCACTCATCCACACTCCCACTCTCGGAGGTATCACCATCATCTAAACTGGCACCAAAAGTCAGGGGTTCAAACACTCTTTCATTCCAGGTCTGACCTCCGTCACGGGTCTCCAGATAGAGGCCGTATGCACCAACCGCAATGCCATAGTCCGCATCCCTGAACCAGACGTCAAACAGCGGACGCTCATCATTGGGATTGTTATAGAGACGTGACCAGGAGTTACCGCCGTCATCGGTACGCAAGATTTCTGCATCATGGCCAACGACCCAGCCCAATTTCCGGTTAAGAAAAAAAACACCAGTTAAGGTTGCCCGGGTCGGGACATCGACCTGCCTCCAGGTTTTTCCGTTATCACCGGATATAAGGATATGTCCCCTTTCACCAACCGCTACCGCAAAACTATCAATAGAAATACAGTCCAGAAGCAGTGAATATGGTGCCCGGGGAGCTTTCACAGAGGATTCGTCAGCTTCCTCCAGAGCTGCAGCAGTTGGAACTCCAGCTATTAAATAACTTGCTACAAACATATATATCAGTAGCAATCTGAAAAATAATTTACCGAGCCGGCAAAGGCCTGAGAGGGTAAACAAAAAATCCATAAGAAGCTCCAAAACAGTTAAAGGAAAAATTTTAACCAGAAGGTGATCAGATTTACCTGACCACCCTCCTTTAAAAAGGTTAATATTGAATCTCTTTCCCGAACTACCGACTTAGCGGCGACCGGATCTACGCAGGGAATTAGGTGAGAACTCACCGCGACGAATCTCAACTTCAAAATCCCACATTTCATCAACTTCATTGCTCAGCTTGTCCGCCATATAGCGCCCAGCCTGAAGATCATAATGAATCTCTCCAATCGCATAGATCGAAAAAATTTCATAAAAGTTAATGGTGTGAGCTTCAGAAACACGCCAGAGGTCATCACGGTTGTCGTATAAATCGGCAACCAGTATCGACCAGGAATCTTCGTCTACATACATTGTACGTCTTTTGTAGATGTGGCTGGTGTTCTCCTTTAACGTCGCTTCCACTATCCACAAACGATGGAGCTCATAACGCATAGCATCCGGGTTTGGGTGCATAGGAGTCAAAAGTTCTTTATAAGATATCTTCGGGCTCTTGAATTTGTATGAATTATAGGGAACGTAGAACTCTTTTTTACCTACAAGTTTCCAGTTATAACGCTCGGGACTACCATTGAACATATCGAGTGAGTCGATAGTCTCAAGGCCGTCACCACCACCGGTCGGAGTGTCAAAAGCGTACTGCGGTGCCCGGCGCACGCGGCGCTGACCAGGATTGTACATCCAGGCTTTACGACTTTCTTTATTTTGATCCAGGGTTTCATGCACCAGACTGATACTCCCAGCGATCCGGGCCGGGGCCTGATCCTCACTTTTGTAACAGAAGAGCATATTGTCGAGTTTACTGTCATCCATACCTTCTTGTGAATATGTCATATTGAACAACTCAGTATGCTCACCCAACGTATAACCACCACTACGGGTTACCGGAACATTGTGATAATGTCGAAACATTTTGACTCCACGCCACCGGGTGAGATGATTCCAGATAACCTCGAGACCATCGTGAGGAATCGGAAACGGGATTCCTTCGCCAACATTTTTGAGGCCGTTACCACCCTCAACCATTTGCGCATTCGAGGCAATTCTTTTGGTCGCATTATAGATACGCTGTGGAGCAGAGCTACTCCGGTGGGTCGGATAAACGTTCATTTTAAAAGTTGGGTATTTAAGCAGCAGGGCTTTGTGGCCTGCGGTCAGTTTGTCGGCGTACTGATCCATATTTCCAGCAGTTATGGTAAAAAGAATCTTGTCATCAACATACGGATCGATATGGTGATCGCCAGGCTTATATCCATCTGGCGGAGTCGTAATTCCACCAGTCCACTCAGGAATAGTGCCATCAGCGTTACCCGCCTTTTCCGCACCAAGAGGGGTAAGATCGTTTCCCAAACGGGCAATCTCTTCCGCAGAGGCCGTAGCCCAGACGTTAGCAACGCTGCCAACTATCAGTAGTACGGCAACACCTAAAATAACGAGTGATTTTTTTCGCATAGTTTTTCTCCTCTCCTAAAATGAATATTTAATATTAGCTGAAACAACATCACGATCATTGGTTTTATTGAGATCACCAGCACCAAAGAAATTAGTATATGAAAGATCAAGCTTCCAAGTTTTCTGATAATCGAAAGCAACCCCGGTAGAAACCGCCTTACGGCGTCTCAAGAAACTGGCACCTCCGGGTGAGATACCGTGCACATCATGTTTCCAGGCAATCCGGGGAGATATGGAGACTGCGCCGATAGCATTGCTGTAGGTTAATCCCGCCATCGCCCGGTAGCCCCAAGATGTAGCATCAGCATCATTTCCAGGACAATCGAGCGCCAACTCATCGGTATCGGGCA
The DNA here is from genome assembly GCA_029935295.1 of bacterium. Taxonomy (GTDB): domain Bacteria; phylum Desulfobacterota; class Anaeroferrophillalia; order Anaeroferrophillales; family Tharpellaceae; genus Tharpella. The sequence continues at coordinate 12,307 of JAOZKP010000039.1, forward strand.
TATCATCAACTTGCATTACGCCGGCTTCAACCAACATAAACCCGGAAGTTGACCCTAAGGTCGGACCGAGTAATTTGGTTACAGTTGCCTGAGCCTGATAAACATCACGTTCAATATAACCATGAATCAATTCACCGGATTTCCAAGATCCTTCCATCTGCCCAGGCAGACCTAAAGCTGCCATAATCAGCGGCTCATCAGCAATCTGCAGAGGCATATCCGGACGATAGGAAATTTCTCCCTGGACCGCAAAACTGCCGATTTGAGTTGAAGCACTTATACCGAATAGCTGAATATCCTCGACATATTCTGTCAGATAATGGGCTGTCGCGGGAACCCCGACTATACTAGCTTTCACAGCACTGATAGTGGGAATACGGTTATGATATTTAAGATAGAAAAAGCCAAATTCAGTATCATTTAAAGTGGGTGAATACCAGCGCAGAGCTAAGCCATACTGACCGGTGTCTTTGGCTTTTTTTGTCTCTACCCGGGTAACAGTATAAGGATAAGTTCCCTCGGGCAATCGGCCACCACCCAACGTAATATAATCACCGCCATCCCCGGCATAGTCAAGAGTACTCCAATAGGAACCGTTAGGGTCAATATCGGTTTGATGCCAGTCGTATAAATAGAGACCCTCCAGACTAATATTCTCGGTCAGACCAAACGAGGCCCAGACCATTCCTTCAGGAACCAGAGCCTCTTTTAATTCTGAGCCCGGCAGTCGAAAAGCGGCAACATCAACCGGGTTGATTGCGTTAATACTGTTACCGATAAATGTGCTCTCTCCCCAACTTACTACCTGATCACCAACCCTGATTTGAGCCGGCATATCACCGAGGTAAAATTCCCACCAGATAAATGTGTCCAGAAGTTTAATATCACTACCAACTAGATCTAAGGCATCACTCGAAAGCTCCTGCTTCTCACGACGACCTTTCTCATTTTCATAATCGTAAAAGGCACTGCCTCGAACAAAAATACCGCACATATCACGGTAAGCAAGATCCAGTTCACTGGTAACTTTAAAAGCATTACTGACCACACCCTTATCATAGTTCAGATTCCCATCATCGGAATTTACGTCGGTTCGGTTCCCTCCATTGGCAATACCGATAAGATCTTTATCCCGATCCTGAACCCGCATGGTTACACCGTAAGTCAGGGTCGTATCAAGTCTGCCGACAAAATCTCCACTGCGGAAGCCAAAGGCTTCTACCTGGCGTGGATAAATAAACGGTATGGCAGTAACAAGCAGCAACAGGCATGCTGTTATTAGCGAATAACGACAAAGATTTTGTTTCATTTAACTTGTCTCCTTTCTAGGCAAAAGATTATTAGCTAAAACGTTTTCTTCTTTGCTGGATTTAACGTTCACTTTCTAAAATACAAACTGCGGTTCTGATTGATCTAATTATAAGCCCCCCCCTTAAATCTAATTGATTAACTAAATACTAACTAATAAATTGAGTAAAACATTAACCCTCTCCAGCTCTCCAAATTATAAGGTACCCCCTACCAATTTGATTTATTGATTAATTGCTTACTAATAAAAATTATAAAACGCAAAAATTATTTTCACTCTTTAAACAATATTATGACCAACTACGCCAATAAAGGACCCACCAACGAAATCAATGCCTTTCATCAAGACCGAGCAGATCATAGATATTTTTTTTCATTGCTTGAGTAATCTGAGCAGTATAGGGGTTATCCGGCAGAGTACTACGAAAGTATCCATAGCCCTCTAGAACAGCAAAAATTATAGTGGCTACTTCCTTCTTGTTATCTACTTTGACAACCCCTGCCTTTTCAGCCAGTTCAATTTCTAAGGCACAAAAATCTATCAAGCCCCGGTTCAGTTCCTGCAACCGTTCCCAAACTTTCTCATTTCTGAGCCCTAAAGCGTAAATAGACCAAAACACCCTACCACGTTTTGGCAGATTGTCAGAATGCTCAAAAACAGCGTTTATCAAAAAATATAGCCGCTCACGCGGATCAGAGCAACCACTTAAAAAAGACTGATATGCTTCCAGAGCTCTTTCAAGAAGATAGTCTACAAGCTCAAAAATCAAATTATCTTTGGTCCCGAAATAGTGTATCAAAAGGCCTGAATTAACTCCCATACGATCTGCAATTTTACCAATCGTAGTTCCCATAAAGCCTTCCTCATCTACAACTTTATAGGCACATCTAAGTATTTCCGGTTTTCGAATGTGCGATATGCTTTTGCGACCCATACTTTTAAACTCCCTGATCTCTCCCCTTCTCACATAGATTAAACATCCACTAATCTATCTAAAATAGCTTGTCAAGCTTTTTTATTAAACGATCACTAATTTAATTCACGCTAAAAAACTACAACCAAGATTAAATGACTACGGTTTTTCATTTACGACGAAAAAATTTGCTGGTCAGCTTGAATAGTTTTCCTGCTTGTTCTATTCCAAATTGAGATATTATGGAAAAAAAGTCTTAAAAGAAAAACTATTGACTTTTTCAGCCATTTTATTTATGTGGGCACTGGTTGTT
>JAOZKP010000649.1 GCA_029935295.1 bacterium
TATTTTGCTAAAACTTGACATCATGATGCCTGCTTATTAAGGGTTCCGACCCCTTCCCCTATGACCCGGTTTTATGCCTGGATTAGATTGAGTCTCGGAGGAGGGTCAAATCTTTATCCTTGACAAAACAGGTAATCAGGGACAGCCACTGGTTTTTCTTTGGAGCCTATTACCAGATAACCGTCAATGATTCTACGTTTTTTAATTTTTTGTCCGCTGAAATCAGTGGTGCGTTATGGTGAATTGCTGTAGCTGCGATGAGTCTGTCGGCAGGGTCTTTATGGCTAAAGATCTTTTGTTGCGACAGCTCTGCGATTTCCGGTGTGATTGGTAACACGCTAAGAGATAGAACCAGCTTGAGATCATTCATGTATTGCGATGATGATATATCATTTCTTAAACGTCCTGAAGATATCAACATGGCAATTTCCCAAAAGGAGATATCTGAACAGGCGAGGGACTTTTTCTGCAAACCCTTGTTCAGGGCGGTTTTAGCCTTGTCGCTTAAGCGCTGCGGGGCATCTTGCCAGAAAATCAGAATATGCGTATCACAGATTGTCAGCATCAGCATTCCATTTCACAGGGTCAGTGTTTACGATATCTTTAATGATCATGGTTCCTTTGAGTTGGTCAAGCCGAGTCTGTGCAGCTTCCACATTGTTGTGTTCCGGAATCAGTTGGGCAATATTTTCCCCATGACTTGATATATGCAGTTCAACCCCGTTTTTGACCTGTTGTAGATAGTAGGGCAGACGGTTGCGGAGTTCGGTGACATTGACTTGAGGCATGATTTCACTCCAGCTCTTTTGGTTTAGCATCGTTGTGTACGTTGAATATGTACAGTCTAGCCGTTTTTCAACAGTTGGTCAAGTATTCTTGTTTTCCTCAGACAAGAAGAGATTTAATTGGGATTTAATTGGGGTCGTAGTAAAATTAAATAACGTCAACCTTGAGGTTGTTAGTTTCGGGTTAAAAAAGCTGCTGGAGTAATGATCTCTATGTTATGATAGGAGCCGAAATCTAGTAAGTGTTTGTCTCCTGAGATGATTAAATCGCACTTGTCGGCCAAAGCGCAGATGATGAATTCATCATCATCAGTGTCGTAAAGGGTCAAGGGCTTCATAACGATAGTGTTGCCCTCTATCTCAAGATCAAAATACTTGGTATCAGGCATTTTCTCAATGATTTTTTTAGGGATCGTCAGCTGATTTTTACTGGTAAGCGTTGCCAGCATATCGTTTCTCCTTACCCAAAAAGTCATCAATTAAGTCCTGCCACTTTTGAATCGGGGGAGGGTCAAATCTTTATCCTTGACTAAATGATGGTTGGCAACCGCGAAA
>JAOZKP010000650.1 GCA_029935295.1 bacterium
TCAGTATCCCGACAAAAAAAGGCCGACAGTTAAAAACTGTCGGCCTCAGACATCTTTTAGAATGCCTCGAAAATTCTACTTAAATTCTTACTTACTGCAAATACTCGTGCATAGCCACGGCCGCCTTTTTACCGGCCCCCATCGCTTCAATCACGGTTGCCGCACCGGTCACAATATCACCCCCGGCGTAGACTCCCTGCATACTGGTTTTACCGGTCTCAATATCGGCATCGATATTGCCCCAGCGGTTGGTTTTAAGATCTGGCGTAGTTGACGGCACTAATGGATTCGGACCATTACCAATCGCGACCACAACTGTATCAACCTCGACCACAAACTCGGAACCTTCAATTGCCACCGGGCGCCGGCGGCCGGACTCATCCGGTTCACCGAGTTCCATCTTAATACACTCAACCCCGGTCAGCCAGCCTTTCTCATCACCGATCAGGCGTTCAGGATTGGCAAGCAGGAGAAATTCAACCCCCTCTTCCCCGGCATGGTGGATCTCTTCATCACGGGCCGGCATCTCGTCCATTGAACGACGATAAATGATATAGGATTTCTCTGCTCCGAGACGCAACGCGGTGCGCGATGAATCCATGGCGACATTGCCGCCGCCGAAGGTCGCTACCCTTTTGCCCTTGACTATCGGAGTGTCATATTCGGGAAAGAGATAGGCTTTCATCAAATTGGAACGGGTCAGATATTCATTGGCCGAATAGACCCCATTCAGGTTTTCGCCTTCAATTTTCATAAAAACCGGCAGACCGGCTCCGGTACCGATGAAGCAGGCATCGAAACGCTCTAAAAGTTCATCAACGGTCTCGATCTGACCAACAACATAACTCTCAACAACCTTGACCCCGAGCGCTTTGAGATAGTCAACCTCAGCCTGAACAATCGCTTTCGGCAGACGGAATTCGGGAATGCCATAAACCAGAACCCCACCGGTTTTATGCAGGGCTTCATATATTGTCACATCATGACCAAGTTTAACGAGATCTCCGGCCGCCGTCAAACCAGCGGGGCCACCGCCGATAATAGCAACCTTTTTACCAGTTGCCGGGGCAATTTTCGGCAATTGCATTTCACCTTGTTTACGCTCATAATCTGCGGCAAAACGTTCCAGGCGGCCGATCGCCACCGACTCACCTTTTTTCGTCAGTACACAGCGGGCTTCACATTGGCTCTCCTGCGGACAGACCCGGCCACAAACCGCCGGTAGAGCATTAGTCTCTTTAAGCTTATGCGCCGCCCCGATAAAGTCACCATCGGCAATCAGACCGACAAATTCGGGAATCTTGACATTAACCGGACAGCCTTCAACACATTTCGGT
>JAOZKP010000231.1 GCA_029935295.1 bacterium
CATCAACTCTCCACAGGTACGATTCCGCCAGGCTGTTGTAAAAATCGGCGTCATGGTGAGTATTTACCTTTTGTTCAGCAAGGATCTGACAGCTTTCTTCTACCAGGGCTATTCCCCTGTCAACCTTTCCCTGCCGCAGATAGCAGCGGCCCAGGTCTTTTTTTGCCAACCCCACAACCAGGTAATCAGGGATGTCCCACAGCAGATCAATTGCCTTCTGCAGACAAACCACCGCCCCGTCCAGTAATCCCATGTGGAAAAGGTTTAATCCTTGAACCTCCGCGCCCCACCCGCTCAACTGCATATCGCCACTTTCTTCGCCCACGCGAGTGATTTCCTGCGCGCTGGCGAAACTTTCAGCAAATTTTCCCTGTTTGCTAAGTAAAATTGCTATCAATGCTACTGGATCACCCCAGCGGCGTACATTGCCCACCTGCCAGTACTGATTTCCTGACTGCTGATAATACCTGATGGCATTGTCCCAATTCCCCAAGGTGTCCTCATGATGGCCCAAACCAAGGTAGCAGAAACCTTTGAGCAGGGGATTTTGCACCCGATCCATCAGTTCATAGGCTCTGCGGTAATATCCCCCACCCCAGCGGCACCAGCCAAGGGTGCTACACACCAACCCCAAACCGACGTAACCTTTCAACATCAACTCCGGGTGAGCTGTTTTTTCAGCTTCGTTCAGGCTGGAAAGAATGTAGAATAACATCCGTTCCCGATTCATGAAAAAATCGATCCAGCCCATCAATTCATAAATCCGGTGAGCTTCTTCAGTTTCACTATCTATTGACGTAAATTCCCGCCGAACAAAAATTCCCGGCAGCAGGCGGTGAAGCACCTGCCACCAGAGGTTTTTGGCAATTCCCAGCCGGATTCCCCACCGCGACTCCGGCAGTGGGTAGCCAAGATGCGTCAGCGCTGAACAGAAATATTCCATGGCCTGCTCATGTTTCCCCCGTCGGAGAAGGGCTTCGCCGATCTTACGCTCAAGCACTGCCCGCTGCAGCGGCTCCCAACGGTCGCCATACACCCGTTCATAGGCCGCCAATGCTCTTTTATAGTGATCTAGAGCTTCGGAATCCGCTGCTATTTTTCCGGCCTGGTCAGCCGCTTTGAAAAGGTAATCCTGGGCTTTCTCCCATTCCTCGCCTTTGCTAAAATGGTAAGACAGCAGGCCGTAAAATTCTTCCAGGCGATCACGGAATAACACTTCGATGATTTCACCCACCTTTCGGTGCAATTCAATGCGTTTTTGGATGAGGATGCTTTCATAAGCCGCCTCCTGGGTGAGATCATGTTTGAACATGTATTCCAGTTCGGGAATTTGCCTTTTTTCCCTGATCAGGTCTATCTGTTGCAGGCGCTCCAGGCTGGCATCCAATGATGGGTCAGCTTCGTCAATAGCCTGCAGGACCCGGTAAAAAAAATTACGTCCGATCACCGCCGCGATTTTGAGCACCTGCCTTACCTCGTCATGAAGACGATCAATGCGCGCCGTGATCAGTCCCCGAATGGTGCCGGAAATCATGAATTCATCAAACTGTGGCAGAAAATCCCATCGGCAGGTTTTACCTTCTTGAACGACAGCCCCCATTTCTTTCAGGGATTGGACTACCTCCTCGATGAACAATGGATTGCCCGCGGCTTTTTCATAGATCAGCTCCCGCACCTGGCGGGGCAATTTATCGCACTGCAAGAGGAAACCCATCAGGCCGACACTCTCGGACGGGGAAAGGGGACTCAGCATCATTTCATGGTACTGGTGCGCGTATTCCGCGGCAAAATGATGCCGCAACCGCATTTGCGGCCCCTCGATCTCCGGACGGCTGAGGAGGCAGATGAGCAGGGGATGGTCTTTAACCAGGGGGCTTAGGTGTTCCAGCAGTTCGAGGGAAGAACGATCTGTCCAGTGCAAATCTTCTAATACCAGTACCAACGGCTGCTGTTGGACCAGCCGTTCGAAAAACCGCCACATCGCCCGCATTATCTGGCGCCCCATCGCCTCGCCATCGAGAAATTCCACCCGCTGCCTGTATTCACCCGGCACGGCCAATGTCATCAGGCTGGCCAGGTAAGGAAGAATTTCCGCGGTTTCATCATGGAAAAGATCATAGACATGATGCAGAAGTTTATTCCAGGCCGCCAGCTCATTGTCCTCTTCAGTTATGCCGGAAAATCTCCTGATAATCTCCATGAATGGCCAGTAACTGATTAACTTACCGTAAGAAAGGCTCCTCCCTTGCAGCCAGCGCATATCTGCCGTCGAAAAACGCCTTTTTGTTTCAGTCAGTAGCCTTGATTTACCCACCCCGGCATTACCGGTGATAAAGACTACCCCCCCCCTCTTGATGCTCATGGAGGTGACCGAGCATTCCCCTCATCTGGATTAATTCCAGCTCTCGACCAATAAAACCATCTACAGTACCATCAGCATCTACCATAATCTCGGCTTGAGGCCTGGGAGAGATTACTTTATATACTCGGACCGGTTCCTCAATCCCCTTAATCTTGTAGCCACCCAGGTCTTTAAAACTGAAATGTTCTCTGGCCCGGTAGTATGTGCCATAGCCCACCAGGATTTCTCCCGGTCTGGCAAGACCGCAAAGACGGGATGCCCGGTTAAGCGGTTCACCGGCAATGCCGTGCGTGCCCCGGCGCAAGTTCATTTCTCCGGTCACCACCAGGCCGGTATAAACCCCGGTTTTCATGGAAAGTACATGCCCAATCTGGTCTTGCAGCCGTGGACCGTATGCCGCTACCAGTTGATGTATCTTGCGGGCTGCTTCAAGAGCTCTAACGGGGTCGTCTTCGTGGGTTTTTGGCACCCCAAAAAGTGCCATTACCGCGTCGCCGATAAATTTTTCAATAAAGGCATCATAGCTGGCCACCACCTGGGCAATATCCCCGAAAATTTGTTTCATGATGCCTTTGACTTCTTCGGGGTCGAGTTTTTCACACATGGCCGTGTAGCCTGACAGGTCGGAACAGAGCGCTGTAATATATTTTCGCTCACCTGCCAACGAACCGCTGGCTGTTTCCAGCCCGGAGGGCTGCAGATGCTGTTGCGAGGAAGGGTGGTTTTCAGGTGGTGGTGGTGATTCCGCGGTCTTTATCTGCCCCGCAGAATCTTCTAATGGCCGGCCGCAGTTACTGCAAAATTTGGCGGCCAGTGGGTTTTCATGACGACAATGAATGCATTTCATAAAATGGCAATCTCTGAGTTGCTCATCCGGAAGAAAACCCCATTTTTTTCGACAAGGGAAGTTTCCTGGCAGTGGCAAAAGCTTTTCATATGACGCTTTACAAAAAATGATCACTTATTTCTACGGGACAAAAGTGCAAACAATGCTCTGATTTCCAACACATAAAGCATAGCCTGATACAAATTTGCTGTATCTAAATGCGTGCCCGCTACACTTTAATCATCCCTTAGATTCAACTTGCAACAATCCCTCGGTTATCTCAAGATCAAAATTGGCGCCGGTTTCCCGGAAAATATCCCTGGCTTGCTCAAGATAGGTTAAATCCCCACATCTTTTGCCAAATTCCAGATACGTGGCGCCGAGTTCATAGCGGGCACCCGTTTTTTTCGCGGCGGCAATACTGTTCTGCCAGCATTTTTGCGCCGCAGATACATTACCTTTGAAATACTGATAGAGTCCCTCCAAACGCAACGCCTCCGGCAGTCTGCCTTTGAACTTTTTACTGTACTTCAGTGATCTCTTGACCGCTGGTCCAGCGCTTTTCAAAGCGGCGGCGTTATCACCGCCAGTCGCATCAACTCTCCACAGATACGCTTCCGCCAGGCCGTTGTAAAAATCAGCGTCATGGTGAGTATTCACCTTTTGTTCAGCAAGGATCTGACAGCTTTCTTCCACCAGGGCTATTCCCCTGTCGACCTTTCCCTGCCGCAGATAGCAGCGACCCAAGTCTTTTTTTGCCAACCCCGCAACCAGGTAATCAGGGATCTCCCACAGCAGATCGATTGCCTTCTGTAGACAAACCACCGCCCCGTCCAGTAATCCCATATAGATAAGGGCTAAACCTTGAGCATGTGCCCCCCACCCGCTCAGTTGCATATCGCCACTTTCTTCGCCAACGCGAGTGATTTCCTGCGCGTTGGCGAAACTTTCAGCAAATTTCCCCTGTTTGCTAAGTAAAATTGCTATCAATGCCTTTGGGTCCCCCCAGCGGCGCACATCACCCACCTGCCAGTACTGATCCCTTGACTGCTGATAATAGTTAATCGCTTCGTCCCAATTTCCCAAGGTATCCTCATGATGACCCAAGCCAAGGTAGCAAAAACCCTTGAGAAGGGGATTTTGCACCTGATCCATCAAACCATAGGCTCTCTGGCAATATCTTCCCGCCCAGCGGAACAGACCAAAGCAACCGCACGTTAATCCTAAACCGACATAGCCTCGCAGCATTCCCTCCGGATGAGCTTTTATTTCGACTTCGTTTAACCCGGAAAGTACATATAATAACATCCGTTCCCGGTTCAGAGAATAATCGATCCAGCCCATCAATTCATAAAGCTGGGACAATTCCCCCAGCTTGTCATCAACAGGCAAAGATTGCCCGCGAACAAAAACCCCCGGCAACAGGCGGTGAAGCAGCTGCCACCAGAGGTTTTTGGCAATTCCCAGCCGGATCCCCCACCGTGACTCCGGCAGCGGGTAGCCAAGATGCGTCAGTGCTGAACAGAAATATTCCATGGCCTGCTCATGCTTCCCTCGCCGGTAAAGTGCTTCACCAATTTTACGCTCGAGCCTTGCGCGCTGTAGCGGCTC
>JAOZKP010000232.1 GCA_029935295.1 bacterium
AGTCCCAGGCCGGTACCGTCATGTTTGGTTGTGAAAAAAGGGTTGAAGATATCGTGAATAACCTGTTCCTGAATGCCGCTGCCGCTGTCCTCAATCTCAATCTGTATTCTCTCATCGTGTTTGTCAATACTGCAGAAAGGAGTTGAGCGGATGTTGATCCGGTGTTCCTTGAGTTCTGATCCAGAGTCGGCTATGGCGTGGATACTGTTGTTGATCAGATTGATCAGAACCTGTTTTATCTGGTTGCCGTCACACTCAACCTGCGGCATTTCCGGGGCCAACTGTAATTTTAGTTCAATCTCGAGTTTTTTCAGCTCACGCGAGAAGAGATCGGTAGTCTCTTTGATCAGCTGGTTAATATCTTGCGGGCTGAAAATATTGCTGGCCGGCCGGGAAAAGGAGAGGACATTATTGACAATCTCTTCGAGTCGTTCGATCTCCTTGGTGATAACCAGGCTGTAACTCTTCTCCCGGGTATTATCGGGAATTTTTTTATGGAGGCGGCGGGCGAAACCGCCGATTGAGAGGAGCGGATTTTTAATTTCATGGGCGATACTAGTTGCCATCTCCCCCAGAGCTACCAGTTTTTCATTTTGGGTCAATTGGCTCTGGGCGCTGTTTAAGGTTGCCAGCGAATTCTGCAGGAGTTGGTAAAGTTCGGTATTGTCAAGTGCCAGGGTCGCGGCGTCGGTGAAGAGGTTGATAAAGGATAGATCCTGTTGTTTTATCCGGTCGGCATTTGCCAGGATCACACCTTTGAGATGTTCTTTCCCGGGAATCGGGATAATGATTATCTCTGTCCCCGGAATTAAGGTTGCCAGAGCCGGGTGGAGAGTGGTCACAAACCGGGCCGCGATGATAGCCGGTTTTTTCTCAGCCAGGGCTTGTTTGAAACGGCCGGGGGCGGTTTCCAGATCGGCAAATTTCAGCTTGGCAATTTCGCTTGCAATCGCAGTCGGAATGTCAAGGCTGGCAGCAAGAAGATGATCAGTCAAGGTCGTGAGCGGCGTTGAATCATCGACTATGTTACGGTTGGAATTCGTATTTGAAAAGCTTTGGGGACTGCGAGCATAGAAGAGCGTACGCCAGAAATCATCCTTTTCCTGGTAATCAAGATAGATTGCCGGCGAACAGGAAAAACCTTCATTGCTGACCAGGGCTCCCAGAGTTAGACGAATGATCTTTTCAGATGAGTCCGCCGCCAAAAGTGCATTTTTCATGCGGTGGGAGATGGTCAGCTGCCGGGTACGCATGAGGTCTGCCTGATTGGCGGCGTTGAGTTGACTTTGGGTGTGGGAGCGCTCAAGGGTGGCTGCCATATGTACCGCCAGGATCTTCAGGAGTTCAAGGTCCGGTTTTTCCAGCGGCAGTAGGTGTTGAATTTTTGGGTCGCGGTCGAGAAAAAATTCAAGCGTGCCGAGCATGACGCCGCGGCTGATTAAAGGCAGAGTAATGTGGGCACTGAAATAGTCGAAAAAGTGTTCATAGAGCGGCGTTGGCGGGCTGTTTTTATCGACGACTGTGGGATGTGGCGTAAATTTGGTTTGAGCCGCAAGCTCGCGGCTGATTTTCAGCCCGAGATCACGTTGTATCTTGCCATTGAAGCCCTGATCAATAGTTTGCGGTGTGGTGTTGTCGGCAGTAAAAATGTTGAGTACTGAAGTTGAATGGGCGAAAAAAACCGGAGATTCATCAGGCAGTTGAGAAAAGACACTTTGCAGATCTTCACTGGCATTGAGCCGGGCGCCGATGCGATGCAGGAATTTTAAGCGGTTGACTTTTTTTCGGGCTCTTTTTTTCAAAATATCTTCGCGCAGGCATGAAGCTATCTGGCGGCAGACCACCTGCAGAAACCGAATCGTCTGTTCATCAATCGTGAAAGGTTCACGATTGAGCAGGGCCATTATTCCGTAAGCGTGGGTTTCATCGGTTAAAGGCAGACTCCAGCCGTGGGGTCTTTCCTGGCGGAAAAGATCTTCCGGATTGGCGATTGCCGGGTCAAGCGGGGTGGCGATGTGAGTGGTGATGGGCCGGCAGAGTGGATCGTTGTGATCAGGCTGAACGTAGCTGCAGGGCGGGGCCGGGAGTCGCAGTTTGCCGCCGGAATCTGCAGCTAGACGCAGGGTCAGGTAATGATCCCGGTGCTGCAGAAGGTAGAAGGCGATCGTCGGCACCACTCCTTTGATACAGAGAAAGTGGGCGATCTGCATCAGGCGGTCATTGATCTGTGCCGCCGAGCTGCTGATCTCGATAACCTTGGTTAAGGTTTCGTATCGTTCCTGATCATTCATTGATTATTTTTTTGTAGAGTTCTTTGTATTGTTCGGCGCTTTGTTTCCAGGAGAAGTCGCAGCGCATGCCGTTGGCGCGCAGGCGGTGCCAGAGTTTGGGTTTTTGGTAGAGCTCTAAAGCTTCAATTAAAGTTTCCTGCAAAGCCGACAGTGTGTAGTCGTTAAATTTGAAACCATTGCCGCTGCCGGTTTTCGGGTCAAAATGGGTGATGCTGTCATCCAGACCGCCGGTGGCCCGGACCAGTGGCACGGTGCCGTAGCGCAGGCTGTACATCTGGTTCAGGCCGCAGGGTTCATAGTGTGACGGCATCAGAAAAATGTCAGCTCCGGCTTCCAGCAGGTGGGCCAGACGATTATCGTAGCCGCAGGTAAAAGCAATCTGATCTGGATATTGTCGGGAGAGTTCGGACAATTGGGCCTCGATTTTTTTATCGCCGGTACCGAGGAAAACAAATTTGGCCGCAAACTCGGTAACCTCTTCCAAGAGAGGTAAGATTAGGTCGAAACCTTTTTGTGTGACCAGGCGTGAAACCATGCCGATCAGCGGCTGAGTTTCAGAAAACGTGAGTCCGAAGATTTGGGCAAGTTTTTTCTTACACTCTTTTTTGCCGGCCATGCGTCCGAGCTGAAAATGGTTGTCAATATAAGGGTCGGAGGCCGGATCCCATTCACTGTAATCGACTCCATTCAAGATACCATAGAGATCATTTCGACGTTCCTGTAAAACTTTATCCAGGCCGAAGCCAAATTCCGGTTCCAGGATCTCCCGGCTGTAGGCCCGGCTTACGGTGTTGAGCTTGTCGGCGTAAACCAACCCGCCTTTCAAAAGATTCAGGCGGTCGAAAAATTCGAGACGTTCAAATGTGAATTCGTCCCAGTCAAGCCCGGTGAGCGGCAGCAAATCTTTTTTCTGGATGCCCTGGTAGCCGAGATTGTGAATTGTGAAGAGTGAGCCGCCCTGATAGCGCGGGAGATTTTTATATAGGGTTTTAAGATAGACCGGAATCAGGCCGGTCTGCCAGTCGTGACTGTGGTAGATGTCGATGTCAAGATTCAAGAGGTTGACGGCATCAAGAATCGCGCGGCAGAAAAAAATAAAACGAATGCCGTTGTCAGCATATTCAACCCCGTTCGGGCCGTAGAGTAAGGGCCGGTCAAAGAGTTCGTCCTGTGCAATAAAAAATATTTTAAGATTCGGGTGCTGGTCATCAGGTGGAGTTGTTAAGCTGACGACTGAGCCCGGCAGCAGGCGGTCACCGATGGGGATGAAAACCTCAGCTTCCGGCGTGAATGCTCTATATTTCTCTTTAATTTCACCATAGAGGGGCAGAAAAAGATAAACCAAGTCACCTGTTTCCGCCAAAGCTGTCGGCAAAGCCCCGGCAACATCAGCCAGACCGCCGGTTTTGGCAAAGGGTGTGGCTTCCGATACGGCAAAAAGAATATTCATTGTCAGTCCGTTAATCTACAGCATTTTAAGTTAAAAATAGCTTCTTGTGATACCTCAAATCCTGGCGTCGCGCAGGAACTTAGCCGATTCCTCCGGCGGTGTCGGGTTGATGTAAAAGCCGGTACCCCATTCAAAACCCGCAACCCGGGTCAATTTTGGAATAATCTCGATATGCCAGTGAAAGTGGTTGGTGGCATCCTGACAATTAACCGGGGCGGTGTGCAGAACAAAATTAAACGGCGGCGTATCAAGTACTCGATTTATCCGTTTCAACGTTTCAGAGAGGATCTGGGCGAGTCCTTCGATCATCTCCTTGCTGATGCTCTGGTAATCATGGGAGTGGCGTTTCGGCAGAATCCAGGTCTCAAAAGGGAAACGCGGGGCGTAGGGGCAGATTGCAACAAATTCATGATTTTCACTGACCATGCGGACGCCCTGATTGATCTCCTGTTGAATAATATCGCAGAAAGCACAACGCTCTTTATAGTCATAATATTTTTTGGCACCGTCAACCTCCTCTTTAACCCTTTTCGGGACGATTGGCAGGGCGATGATTTGCGAGTGCGAATGCTCGAGAGTGGCTCCTGCGGCCAGGCCGTGGTTTTTGAAAACCATGACATAACGGAAGCGTTTGTCACCGGCAAGGTCACGGATGCGGTCTCTGAAAGCCCAGAGGACATCCTCAACCGCATCAATCGGCATATTTGCCAGAGAGGCCTGATGGTCGGGGGTTTCTATGACAATTTCATGCGCCCCGATGCCGTTCATCATATCATAAACCCCGTCGCCGCGGCGGACGAGATCACCTTCAATATGGAGGGCGGGAAATTTGTTAGGGACCACCCGCAGACGCCAGTTGGAATCATTCTTCTGGCTGCCGGGCTGGCGATAAGCTAGAATTTCCGGTGGTACAACATCTTCATTACCGACGCAGAAAGGACAGAAACCGCTCCTGCGCTCCTGTTTTAAACTACTGAACTCAGAAGGTCTTTTGCCGCGTTCCTGAGAGATGATGACCCAGCGGTCAATGATTGGATCTTTGCGTAACTCAGACAT
>JAOZKP010000651.1 GCA_029935295.1 bacterium
AAAAGGAATATTGATGAGAGTGATTATTTTCAGGTTGTTGGTTTTGATTTTCATTATATCTTTGCCGGGATTGGGTTTCTCTGCTGCAGCTCCGGTAATAATGCCGCAATCACCGAAGCTGCAGCAGCAACTTAAGGATGCCCTGGCAAAAAAAGGGCCGGATTACAAGCCGCGAACCCGGTATCTGTTGGCTGATGGGAAACCGAAATATAGCAACCGTCTGCTTCTTGAGAGTTCACCCTATCTTCTCCAGCATGCCCACAATCCGGTGAACTGGTATGCCTGGGGGGATGCGGCTTTTGCGGCGGCGGAACGGCTTGGTTTGCCGATCCTGTTGAGTATCGGTTACTCAACCTGTCACTGGTGCCATGTGATGGAGGAGGAGTCTTTTGAAGATGAGGAGATTGCCCGATATCTGAATGAACACTATATCGCGATTAAGGTTGATCGTGAAGAACGGCCCGATCTTGATGCCATCTATATGGCGGCGGTGCAGACGATTACCGGCCGCGGCGGCTGGCCGATGACGGTCTGGCTGCTGCCGGACCGAAGTCCTTTTTACGGAGGCACTTATTTTCCGGCACGGGATGGCGATCACGGCCGCAGCCAGGGTTTTTTGACAGTTATAAAAAAGATCAGTGATCTTTTCCAGAATCAGCGTGAAGAAATTCAGGCTGCCGGCCAGAGATTGACCAAAGCCGTACAGCGGCAGCTGCAGACTGCTGCCGGCAGTAGTAATCTTCCGGATGCGGCGCTGATTTCGCAGGTTATGACCAATTATAAGGTACGTTATGATTCGGTGCATGGGGGCGTTAAGGGGCACCCCAAATTTCCGAGCAGTATGCCGGTGCGGCTTCTGTTGCGTTATTATCGGCGGACTGGCGATAAGAAAGTTTTAGAGATGGCACGTCTGACGCTGGATAAAATGGCGGCAGGCGGCATCTATGATCAGGTCGGCGGCGGTTTTCATCGCTACGCTACTGATGCAGAGTGGTTGGTCCCCCATTTTGAAAAGATGCTTTATGATAATGCACTTTTAGTCATGGCATACCTTGATGGTTATCAGGTTACCGGCGATCACAATTATCGCCGGATAGCAAACGAAATTCTAAGTTATGTTGAACGTGATATGGCCGCACCCGCAGGTGCTTTTTATTCCGCGACAGATGCTGACAGTCTTAATTCCGGCGGGCACCGGGAAGAGGGCTATTATTTTACCTGGACGCCGAAGGAGTTAGAGGAAATTTTAGGTAAGGACACGGCCCGGATCGTAAAAGCCTATTATGGGGTTGGGGGAAGTCCAAATTTTGATGGGCGTTATATCCTTTATCGGCCC